>JAAUUR010000002.1 GCA_012031045.1 Leptolyngbyaceae cyanobacterium SM2_5_2 | reverse complement strand
AGACTTTTGAATCTGGCTCCCCCTGCTCCCCATTTTTGGGGAGTAGGGGGCTGGGGGGAAGAGGCAAACTTGCAAAACTGGGATGCACCCAACGTCAATTGGCCTACACCCAATTAATGGTGCCAACCAAACAAATCATGCCCTTGCGTTATTAACTGCTGAGGTATTCCTATGCTGCCCCTGTTCTACCTCGCCTATGGAGAAGGTCAAATTGCCTCAACCGCCAGCGGCATTTTTGTCAGTTTACTGGTGTTTACCGTAGGCTGTATCGTGTTCATTCTGTATGGATATAAAACCTATCCCAGTGATCGTGCTTAGACCATTAGTTGCCAATTTTTAAGTATTCAGGAAGTAGGTGGCCACTAGTACTGAAAGGCCTAAGTAAGAAGGCAGTAGACTGGTTGACTGACACAACGTCGAAAAGCATTGATATTCCGTAGGTTGGGTGGCGCGCTAGCAGAACCCAACAGGCCCCAGAATAGTGGCTGGTGTTGGGTTCCACTGCGTTTCACCCAACCTACATTTGAGATATGTCAGTCAGTCAGTTTACTCCCTGGATAGTTACCACCTACCACCCACCAAAATCCCCCTCCTTCCCAGGATCTTCATCTTTTTTTGCTCTAATGCTTATATTACTCTGTTGAGTTTTTATCTATACCCATGACTACAACTATTCAACGTCAAGAAACCAATTTTTGGGAGCAATTCTGCCAATGGGTCACCAGCACTGAAAACCGGCTGTATGTAGGCTGGTTTGGCGTGTTAATGATTCCTCTGCTAGGCGTTTCCACCGTCGTTTTTGTGCTTGCTTTTATTGCGGCACCACCTGTCGATATTGATGGCATTCGTGAGCCGTTATCGGGTTCCTTGCTTACGGTAACAACATTATTACCGCCGCCGTAGTGCCATCGTCTAATGCCATTGGGCTCCACTTTTACCCAATTTGGGAGGCTGCCACTCTGGATGAATGGCTCTATAACGGTGGCCCCTATCAAATGATTGCTTTCCACTACATTCCAGCCCTACTGTGTTATATGGGCCGCGAGTGGGAACTCAGCTACCGCTTAGGGATGCGCCCGTGGATTTGTGTGGCCTACAGTGCCCCCGTAGCGGCCACTACCTCGGTTTTTTTAATTTATCCTATCGGTCAGGGTAGCTTTTCTGATGGCCTGCCGATGGGCATTAGCGGCACCTTTAACTTTATGTTTGTCTTCCAGGCTGAGCACAATATTCTCATGCATCCCTTCCACATGTTGGGGGTAGCGGGGGTGTTGGGTGGCTCTTTATTCTGTGCTATGCATGGCTCCCTGGTGACCTCAAGTTTGATTCGAGAAACCACCGATAGCCAATCTCAAAATGCGGGCTACAAGTTTGGCCAGGAAGAAGAAACCTACAACATTTTGGCGGCCCACGGGTACTTTGGTCGGCTAATTTTTCAGTACGCTAGCTTTAATAACTCTCGCTGGTTGCACTTTTTCTTAGCCGCCTGGCCAGTGGTTTGCATTTGGTTTGTGGCCCTGGGCATTAGCACTATGGCCTTTAATCTGAATGGCTTTAACTTCAACCACTCCATTTTGGATTCCCAGGGGCGCATTTTGCCCAGTTGGGCAGATGTAGTTAACCGAGCCAATTTAGGTTTTGAGGTCATGCACGAACGCAATGCCCACAATTTCCCCCTAGACTTGGCCAGTGCGCCTGCTATCCCAGTCGCCTATCAAGACTCTGGGCTGGCAACTCAAGCCTAAACCTCAAAGAAAGCAGAATTAGGAGAGCCTTGCAAAAGCCAGAGGTAGCTATGCCTCTGGCTTTTTAATGCCCAGGCAAATGAGTTGAATATAGCCAAATATGTTGATAGATTGCCGTGACAGCTTGGGATGGGTAGCTGCCGGGGCAATCGAGACTGTTATGTGCGATGCCACTACTGTGCCGTATACCCGCCATCGATAGAGTAAACACTGCCAGTTATAAAGGCCGCGCGCTCACTCAATAGGTATGCGACCAAATCCGCTACTTCTTCCCGAGTCGCAAGGCGCTTCATGGGATGTACGCTAGCCATCCAGTCTGTGACTTCTTTGCCAGAATTCATTATCCGTGGGGTTGCGACATACCCAGGGGCCACTGAACATACGCGGATATTAGACTCGGCCAACTCTAGCGCAGCAGAACGAGTCAGACCAATGATTCCGTGTTTGGCCGCCGTATACGCCGCCATTCCCGGCAGGCCGACCAAGCCATTGGCAGACGACATATTGACGATCGCACCAGACCCATTCGCAAGCATCGCCGGTATCTCGTATTTCAGTGAGTAGAAGATACCTGTCAGGTCGGTCTCGATTACCTCATGCCATATCTCCACTCCTATGTCCTGCACCGGTACTCCAGCCGAGCCAGTGATGCCAGCGTTGTTTACAGCCAGATCCAGCTTCGCAAAGCGCTCGACAACACGCCTGACTGCGGACTCCATGGCTTCTGGATCACGTACATCTGCTTCAACAGCCAACGTCCGCATACCTTCCGGGTCAATTCTCTGACAGACCGTTTGCACCGTATCAAGGCGACGACTAACCAACCCGACCGACGCTCCACCAGCGAAGAGACGCTCTGCTATCGCCTCCCCGTTGCCGGTTCCAGCACCCGTTATCAATGCGACTTTTCCTGTGAACTCCATATCGGATCTCCAAAGCTCCGCGTTGCGCCTAACGGTTCGCTTGGGCGGCGGCAAGCAACCTTTGCCTCATAACCGAGCCCTCCTGCTCCGCCGTTCCAACGCAGTGTTGGGCGGTTGCCGCTCGTCCCGAAGTGTTCAAAAATATCAGTTCTGCTGAGTCGGACCGAATCGTCCGCCATACTCCGTTGGAGCAACGATGAATGTCATTACTCCGCTAAGTATCAAGAATATTCCCAATCCAATATTACTTCTCGCTTTATCTAAAGGACTAAGTCCTCTCTTAATCATTGCCAATTCGGGATTGTCAGAAGCGTATAAGACCTGCACCTTTCTCCCGTTGCATAGGTGTAGACTAAATGATGTAGCTTGGCAAATGCCGTCAACTGTGAACTGCACTATTTTTCCTTTTTCAGTTTCAAAACGGACAGTAGAGACATAACGAGGTGGAAGAGAACCCCCAATAGAACCACCACCTGACTCAGTTCTAGTGCCAATTATTATTCCAGCTGTTGAAAGAGCCTTGTCTTTGAAGCTAGCCGCAGCTTGATAACTTGAGACACCCAGAATAAATACCCATGCGCCCATTAAGATAGAGAGAATAATAGCGCCCCCAGGAAACACCAAATAGCTTATCCGTTGCGAAATACTATTTCTCCTCAACTGCATGAGATTGTCCTCCTTCGCAATACTAGGACCCTTACTAATAATCTTAAGGTACTACCTCACCGACGACTTCAAGCAGCCTAACGTTCCCCTTCAGCGACGGCTAGTACTCTGCGGTGGAGATAACTCACTTTGCTAAGGCGGAAACCCTTATGCGCCCTGTAATCCTCTTTCATCATTCCGCCTTCATCCTTCTGTCTTCCAGTACTAGTAACCTCTGTATCCTAACCAATTATCTTTATTCCGTCGCTGCAACGATTTATTATGCCGCCGGATTTGGCTACATAGCCTCCCAAATAATGTTTCTCCTAACATTTTCTAGCATGTGTCTAGTTACACACTTAACAACGGCAAATCAAGGGCTTAAAGATTAACGACATCCACATTTTTAGAATAGTTATCAATTGTAATGGCAACAATTCTTTCCTTGGTCGTCGTAATCCAACATCAAATCATCCGTGAGCGCATTGACTGTATCCTCAATCGCGTTTACGAACGCTTGAGCAACCTCAACTCTCTGCTCTGTGTAGTATTGAACTGCTTCAGCGTATTCATTCAGCGCTTCAGGATGAAATACGTACCTCATAGCTCAATCAGCAGCGATATTCACCGCTTTCCCTAAAAATTGCTCGTATCCCTGCTTGAACTTCTCTTTCCCATTCTGCTCTATGATACTGCCGTGAGCCATAATCACTCGCTCAAAGTCCCAGCCTAAAACCCGCTCAACCGACTTTCTTACTTTCTCCTTTTCCGTTGTTGCAACTCGCTCCAATAGCGATGGACTCAAGCTTTTATAGCCTCCAAGCATCCTGGTAGCTAATTGTGTGAGTATTGGAAAACTCTCATCAAAATGAAAGGCAGTATCCGTCAATATCAGAGTGCGATTCACAGCATGGAAGAATACACATTCATTAAGTGATTCAAAAACCGTTTAACCCAAGCGTCTTGAATCCGTCAAAAATACATATTCAATCCTACTCCATAGATCGTTTGCATCACTCCCGATGATTTGGTCGATCGGTAATTCTGTTTTTCTAACTTCCAAACCTGGTGCAGCCCAAAACGTTGCCTATGGGTAAAGTGATTTGAAATTGGCTGCAAATAAATAGTGATAAAGATTGGGAGCAATAATATGCTTGACTGTTCCAAGTTGGCTGAGTTGACTCACAATTGCATCACTGGCTTGAATTGGTGAAATAACAGCTAATTCGCAATTTTCTAGCCGAACGACTGTCATTCTTGTCCCAACACTAAGTCCGAGATACCGTAAAGGTTGTTCGGCAACCCAAATCTCTTCATCAATCTCTCTAAGCATCGCACTCACAGAATATCTTTAAACGGCAGCCCCATCAATTCCCTAAGCAGCTTGGCAACTTATTATGCCAATGCTTTCCGTATAACTGCCCTCTATAAGGTAGTTATACAGACGATTTCCGTATAATCCACCGTCAGCGGGGAGTTATACGGAAACCTTCTGAGAAAATTTAGAATACGACTACGTAATTATGTGCTATCGATAGCATCGATCTTTGTACATCAGTTTTAGTGCGCGGGGCGATGATGGCACCCTACCTGTGATGGCTGACCTGGGTGGCATTTGCTACCAGACTACAGACGTATCTGCAAAAAAGTTCCAGATTGGCTTGACACCAAGCGTCTGTACCAGTATTCTTTCACACTAAGCCGTTCATACCGGGCGGCGATGTCCACAGGGCTCGAAAATCTCGGCGCTGTCCGTAGGTGCTAGGAACACCCACGAACAGCTAACCCCGCAAATCTCTGTAGCAGATTGCGTGGCTAGGGTTTATGGTACCCCAGCCCCCAACCTTGCACGTTAACTGCGTGGGTGGCTGGGGTTTTCGCGTTCTTTTCCTCACCCACCCCCGCCCTCCGGGCACCCCTCCGAGAGGGGAGGTTTGTCGTCCCCTCCTCGGAGGTGTAGGGGTGGGTCTATCCACTTAGCAAGGAAAACGAATGACATGTTCCAATATCCCGAATCGGATGCCAGCGGCGCGTCCAATCTTCCACCTGCCTCGTCATCCAGACCGCAACCCCAACCCGAACGAGTACGCCATGTGCTCTACGTCAGCTTGCGGGGGTTAGACCGGGTCATTAAAATTCTGCATCGCTACGGCTATGCCGACCCCAACGACGGGTGCGAGCCGATACCCGTCCCCACCCCTGAGGCTGACTCTGGCCGCGAGCGCCGCCCAAGTGCCGAAGCGCCGCATCAGTGGATGGTGGTGATGGATAAGATCCTGCGGCTGGAGTAAGTAGTCGTGGTCAATTAAATAGATGATGGAGCGGCCCTCTCTCGCACCGAGAGGGGGACTTTTCTACACCCTCATTAACCGATGGCCGTCCCTTGTTCTTGCAACTCCTGCCGAAAAGCCTTGGCCGCCGCTAACGGATTGAGATTTTGCAGGCAGCGGGTCAGCAACCCCAGATCCAGATCGGGCAGCACTTCACTCTGTTGAATGGGCTCATACCCAGCGGTTTCGGCAAACTGGTCAGGGGTTTCCTCTCGCTGGTGATACAGGGAAAGGCGATGCTTTTGCCAGAACCACACTTCCCTTACCCCTAGCCGTCGGTACAACTCCAGGCGATTGATGCTGCCGCTGGTGACGATCACCTCAATCGCCAGATCAGGGAATTCCTTGTCCGTGCCAATGCAGTAGCTCTCATCCGGTTCGCCGCCCGCCTGTCGTTCTGGCTTTTTCAGCGTAGTCGAACCCATCGGAAAGTATTCGGTATTGGTTTCCAGGAAATAGATCAGCAGTAAATCGCCAATCCGGGTTTTCCCGCTTTCATGGTTGCGACTGGGTGCCAAAATTTCTAACACTCCATCTAGAAAATGAACCCGATAGGCTGACCCATCCCCCAAATCTGCCAGCAGGGCTTCGTACTGCTCCCACGACACTCGACTCAGAACCCTCCGTTCTTCCGGGTCGTCCAGGGTGATTCGGTTAGTCAATTCATGCAGGAGAACCATTGCCGTTAGCCCCATCGTCTTTCGACCATTTTAAGCTCTGGTTCCAAACCAATTTTTAAGGGACTGCTCTGGTTGATTGGCCAAACTCTCAAAGCTGGCGGCTAGAAGCCGCGCCTATAGAGACACAACTTACCCAACCGGGTTGCTAGGGTCAGGATTCCCGCTGGTGGTGATGTTCCTGGTACCCGCCCCTAAACCGCTGTAGGGCTATCTGTGATGGCGTTTCAATGGTTGCCATTACTCCCGTCCGCAGGACAAAAAGACGGCCTAAGTCGTTAACTTTCTTAAAAAAGCCCGAAATCTACATAAATTAAAGCCTTTGACGATCCACTTTTTTAAAGTTGCCCTTAGAATGGGGCAGTGAAATTCTCAGTTTACAGGGGTTTCAGCCATTCTGTCGGTTATGGTCATAGTGGCCTATCAGCGGCAGGTGGTTAATTGCCTCGAATGTTCCTTTTCCCATAGGAGACAGTGATGAACAAAGGCGAACTCATTGATAAGGTGGCCGAGAAGGCTTCTGCTAGCTTAGATAAGCCGATTACGAAAAAAGACGTGGACTCAGTAATCACCGCCACCATTGATGCCATCATGGAAGCGGTGGCAGAAGGCAACAAAGTTACCCTGGTTGGCTTTGGTTCCTTTGAGCGTCGGGAGCGCAAGGAGCGTGAGGGGCGCAATCCCAAAACTGGCGATACGATGGTAATACCGGCGACCAAGGTGCCAGCTTTTTCAGCAGGCAAATTGTTCAAAGAAAAGGTGGCTAAGTAAATCCTACCTTGTCTCATTCAACGTCAATTCGACCTGTGCATGGGGGGAATTTAGCTTGGGCGGCTGAAATCGCGGGCTGTTCCCCCAATTCTCTTTTAGATCTTTCGGCCAGCATTAACCCCTTGGGGCCACCTGATTCAGTTCTAGTGGCCATCCAGGGGGCCATGGGTAGGTTGCAGCACTATCCCGATCCCTACTATGGTGAGCTACGGGCGGCCCTAGCGAATTATCATGGTCTGGCGGCTGATTGGCTATTGCCCGGAAACGGGGCGGCGGAATTGTTAACCTGGGCTGCCCGCGACCTTGATCTGAGCGCAAATTCCCAGCCTGCGGCTGCCTATGTGTTGGTTCCTGCCTTTGGTGATTACCAGCGGGCCTTGCAAAGTTTTGGGGTGACCTGCCTGCCCTGGCCGCTACTGGCCTCCCAAGCATCAGACCGGGCGGTAAGTGAGCTAGGTTTGTTCAACGCTGACCTGTCTTTTCCTGAGACGGCGGCCGGTTGTTTGATTAACAATCCCCATAATCCCACCGGATATCTCTTGGCGGCCCAGGATCTACTGCCGCTGTTAGAGCGCTTTAGCTTAGTCGTGGTGGATGAAGCCTTTATGGACTTTTTACCGCCCTCCCAGGCCCAAAGCCTGATTCCCTGGGTAACAGAGCATCCCAATCTGGTGGTGGTGAGATCGCTCACCAAGTTTTATGCCTTGCCTGGCCTACGGATTGGCTACGCCATCGGCCACCCCGACCGCCTGCGCCGCTGGCAGCAGTGGCGCGACCCCTGGCCGGTGAATGAACTGGCCGTCGCCGCCGCCATTGCAGCGGTAGCCGATCACGAGTTTCAGGCTCAAACCTGGCAGTGGTTGCCTCCGGCTCGGCAAGCCCTGTGGGATGGCTTGGCCAACTTGCCGGGGTTATATCCCTTAATGGGGGCCGCAAATTATCTGCTAGTGCAGGCTGAGCAATCGGTGCTGCCCCTGCAAGAGCGGTTGCTGAAACAACATCGCATTTTGATTAGGGATTGCCTTAGCTTTGCAGAACTGGGCGATCGTTACCTGCGCGTAGCCGTGCGAACAAATTTTGAAAATGAACGTTTTTTGACAGCTTTGCAGAGCTGTTGGCCGTATCATGCAGAGTAATTTTACGTTTACTTCGTTGGCGTCTTCTTCGCCTTGCCACTATGACCACCACTGCCGCACCCGCCGTCAAAACCGCTCCGCCTGAACTAAAGGTCGTCAATATGACCAAGCACTTTGGTTCCCTGGTGGCGCTTCAGGATGTCAACTTGGCCCTGAAGCCTGGCACCTTTCATGGCCTACTGGGGGAAAATGGGGCCGGTAAGAGCACCTTGGTCAAGTGCATCATGGGCTTTTACACCCCTACGTCCGGGCAAATTATGATTGACGACCAACTCCATGCCGTCGATAGCCCTAAGGATGCCCACGAAGTCGGCATCGGCATGGTGTATCAGCATTTCACCTCGGTACCGGCGATGACGGTGGCTGAAAATCTTGTGCTGTCTCGCTACGACCACAGGCAGATTATCAACTGGGCCGCCGAGTACGACGCCCTCCATGGGTTTATGGATCAATCTCCCTTTCGGGTAGATCTTGACCTACCGGTGGCGCAACTGGCCGCTGGGCAAAAGCAAAAGTTAGAAATTCTCAAGCAACTTTATCTGAAAAGCCGCATCCTAATTCTGGATGAACCCACCTCAGTGTTGACTCCCGATGAAGCGGACGAAGTTTTGGGGCTATTACGGCAGGAGGTACAGGCTGGTCATCTCAGTGTGTTGCTGATTACCCACAAATTCCGAGAAGTGATGGCCTTTACCGATGAGGTAACGGTACTTCGCAAGGGCCACTTGGCTGGAAATGGGCCGGTGAAAGACTTAACCGTGGCCGACATGGCCCACATGATGCTGGGCGAAGAACGCCAGCCTAAGGACGTAGCCAAGGCTGAACAGACTGAACGTGTCCCTGTGCTGGAAGTGCATGGTCTTTGCGCCAATAAAGACAACGGCGTAGTAGCCTTTGGCCCGGTGGATTTGGCCGTGCACACCGGCGAGATTGTCGGCATTGCCGGGGTATCAGGCAATGGCCAGCGGGAACTGGTAGAAGTGCTAGCCGGTCAGCGCCCCGCCACCCAGGGCGAAGTTCGAGTCAATGGCGAACCCTACGGAGCTACTCGGCCTGAAATGGCCCGCTACGGGGTCTATGCCCTGCCAGAGGAACCCCTCCGTAATGCCTGCGTACCGGGCATGAGCGTAGCCGAAAACATGGCTCTGCGTACCTTCGACCGCCCACCCCAGGCCAAATGGAACCTGTGGCTAGTGCTCAAGGCCATTCGTCAGACAGCGCAGGAGCTGATTACAGCATTCTCGGTAAAAACGCCGTCGCCAGAAACCCCCATTCACCACCTCTCTGGTGGCAACGTCCAGCGCACGGTGCTGGCCCGTGAGTTGTCCTCCCCTGACATTAAGCTGCTGATTGCCGCTAACCCCTGCTTTGGGCTAGATTTTAAGGCCGTAGATTTCATCCATAGTTCTATTGTTGATGCTCGCAACCGTGGCGTGGCCGTGCTGCTGGTCAGCGAAGACCTGGATGAACTGCTGGCCCTGGCCGATCGCATCCTGGTGATTAGCGAAGGACACTTTGCCTATGACAGCCCCATGGCTGAGGCCGATGTCAAAGAGATTGGCCACCGCATGGCCGGGCATTGATCAACCTAATAGCGCCGTGCCTGCTCATTCCCTATAATAGGGGCTACCTGATGCTGTTCATCCCTTAGCCCCCGTGACCCAAACGCCGATCTCCCCCCCGCCAAACCGCTGCCAATCTTCAAGCCCCTCGCCCCGATGCCCTGGGTCGCTTTGGCCAGTTTGGCGGCAAATACGTGCCCGAAACGCTAATGCCCGCCCTGAGTGAGTTGGAGCAGGCATTCTATCGCTATCGGGACGAGGCCGAGTTTAAGGCCGAGCTGAATGGGTTATTGGCCGACTACGTAGGACGGCCCAGCCCCCTCTACTTTGCCGAACGGTTGACGGCTCACTATCGCCGCCCCGATGGCAACGGCCCAGACATTTACCTGAAGCGCGAAGACCTCAACCACACGGGGGCGCACAAAATTAACAATGCCCTCGGTCAGGTGTTGCTGGCCAAGCGCATGGGCAAGCCGCGCATTATCGCCGAAACCGGGGCGGGCCAGCACGGGGTAGCCACCGCTACGGTATGCGCCCGGTTTGGCCTCCAGTGCGTTATTTACATGGGCGTTCACGATATGGAGCGGCAGGCACTGAATGTCTTCCGCATGCGGCTGATGGGGGCGGAAGTGCGGGGCGTGGCGGCGGTACCGGCACCCTCAAAGATGCCACCTCTGAAGCCATCCGCGACTGGGTGACAAATGTAGAAACCACCCACTACATTCTGGGTTCCGTGGCTGGGCCGCACCCCTACCCGATGCTGGTGCGCGATTTCCACGCCATCATTGGGGAAGAAACCCGCGCTCAGTGCCTGCAAAAATTTGGCGGCCTGCCGGATATTCTGCTGGCCTGCGTGGGCGGCGGCTCTAACGCCATGGGTCTGTTCCACGAGTTTGTGGATGAAACCCACTGTGCGGATGATTGGCATTGAAGCCGGCCGGTAGCGGCGTGGACACCGGTAAACATGCGGCCACGCTAACAGCGGGTCGGGTCGGCGTGCTCCACGGAGCCATGAGCTACCTGCTGCAAGACAGCGATGGCCAGGTAATCGAGGCCCACTCCATCAGTGCGGGGCTTGACTACCCCGGCGTTGGCCCTGAGCACAGCTTTTTGAAGGATGCCGGACGAGCCGAATATTATAGTGTTACCGACCAGGAAGCACTGGATGCTTTTCAACGGGTTTCTCGCCTGGAAGGGATTATTCCCGCCTTAGAAACGGCCCACGCCTTTGCCTACCTGGAATACCTCTGCCCCCAACTGGCTGGGAATCCCCGGATTGTGATTAATTCCTCTGGCAGGGGTGATAAGGATGTGCAGACGGTGGCCAAGGCGCTAGGAGATTTGGGGTAAATTTTGAGTGATTAGTTTTGAATTCAACATTCAAAACTCTGAGGCGGCAGCTAACTAAGGAAGAACCGTGCAAATGAGCATAGCGGCTGATCCAAGTCTTAAGTCCCTTTATGAAGTGGATTACCAACTCTGGTTGGACGAAACGGTAGCACAGTTAAAAGCTCAGAATTTTGTCGGTCTGGATTTGGATAATTTAATTGAGGAGATAGAGAGTTTGGGCAGAAGCGATAAATGATCGCTTTCGAGCTATTTAATGCGATTATGTGAGCATCTCCTAAACAATACAAAAATGCTCGAAGGCTATTTCTTAAGGCCATTGAGCTAGGCCCAGACCTAGTAGTTCTCGATGTTCCTAGCTTTAGCCAGGAACAAACTCTGGATGATGATTGGCTACCCCCAACCGAGAAAAAATCAGGATGGTTGTCATGGCGGATAATTTTGAAATTTGCGATCGCGACCTCTCGGCTGATCTGCTCGACCACTACCTCCAGGCTAGTGTGCTAGCTTGCGATACTGAAACCATGGGGTTACTACCCCAGCGCGATCGCCTTTGCCTAGTGCAACTAGCGGATTCCTCCGGGTACGTAGCGGTGGTTCGTATCGAACTAGGCCAGACTGAAGCTCCGCACCTAAAGCAGCTTTTGGAGACAACCCATATCCTCAAGCTATTTCACTTTGCCCGGTTTGACCTAGCCACTCTGCGCTATCATCTAGGCATTTGGGTTAACCCTGTTTTTTGCACTAAAATTAGCAGCAAGCTCAGCCGTACCTACAGCCCTAAACACGGCCTCAAGGATGTTGTTAAAGAGCTAGAAGGCACCGAGCTAGATAAAACCGCCCAAAGTTCAGACTGGGGCAATGTGATGAATTTGTCTGAAGAGCAGCTTCGCTATGCCGCTAACGATGTCCGCTATTTGCATAACATTCACACCACTTTAGAAGCCATGCTCAGGCGTGAAGGGCGATGGGAATTAGCACAGGAATGTTTCCAATGCCTGCCTACATTTGTCAGCCTGGACTTACTGCAATACAACAGTATTTTTGAACATTAATTTGGATATTCAACTGAAAAATCTAACGTAGAAATTGCTTGGTTCTTTAATCAGGCTAAAGTCGCACTAAGTAGGTGGGTGCAATTAAATAGAAGACGCAGGAGGGGGTGGAGGGGGTGAAACCCCTGCCTGGGGACGCAGCCCCCAAACTCCCTTCTTACAATTAAGTTAGACACGGCTACTTACTGGCTGACGGACAAAACTAATCGGCGGCATAGCCGTACGTGTGTATTTTGAACTCGACTCCATAGGTGCGCTGCTCATGCTGCTTCCGAGAGGTCATTGCGGGTTCAGGATCGCGGTTATGGGTGAAACAGACATGATGGATGAGTGGTCACCCGTTCGCTAAGGCCGCTTTCAGCCAATCCCAGCCCATGCGAAAGTAGCGATTGCCGCGAAACCAATGGGGGTCAACCCAGCGACGGTAGCCCGCAGCAACGACTTCGCCCCCTTGGGCGGTGACATAGAGGGTAGCGACCGCCACAAGTAACCAGAGCCGGGAGAGGGCACAGAGGTCGCGAATCTCGGATTTCTGGAGATTCCAGCCGTTGGATTGGTCGTCGAGAAACCCCTCCTCAATGTCGAAGCGCCAGCCGTATTCCTCGAAGGTATAAGGTGAATGTCCTTCAATGGGCACCACCCGCGACCGGCTCGCCAAATCCAGGTATTGCGCTTCGCCCGTTCGCGCAGCGTGGCCGCAGGCATTATCCGGTAGTGCCAGCCTAACTGAGTCGTGATGGCGGTCATGGCCCCGATCCGCCCAGGGCACCGATTGACCCAGCCAGGCGTTCAAGGCATTGTAGAAGGGAGAGTTATTTTCACAGCGCTCATGGAGCGGACGGGATCAAATCTTCGCACTTCGTTTCAGGATTACTGGCCGCCGCTCAACTTCACCGTTATCTTTCAGCCCGGCGATTCCACCGCAATGGGCCGTGGGTTTAAGAGATTTTTACCCCCGTTCTACCGTAGGCGGGTTCTATCGTATACCCTGGAATCAACCCTAGCCAACCCGCCCTATGCTGAAACTCCAGGAGTTCTACGAAGCCTGCGACCCCACTCAGCCGCTGCGGGATAGGCGTTACTACATCGACTTTTCCACCGTGCGCGGCGGCGACCTGGTGCAGGAGCTAGAGCGCAAAATTGCCCGTCTGGCCAGCAATCGCCCGACGACTCAGTTGTTTACGGGTCACATTGGCTGCGGCAAATCTACGGAGCTGTTTCGCCTCAAAAATGGTCTCACCCAGCGCCGCTACGAAGTCGTCTACTTCGAGTCTGATCGCGATTTGGAAATGGCCGATGTAGAAATCTCGGATATTTTGCTGAGCATCGCCCACAATATTAGCGAGCACCTGGAAAGCATTGGCATTGTTACTAAGCCAAATTACTTAAAAACGCTGTTCCAAAATTTGGCCGAAACCCTGCGAACGCCAATGGAAATTTCAGAGGTCAGCTTTTCCGCTGGCATTGCCAACATTACAGCCTCTGCCAAACAAAGCCCGGATATGCGTAGTCAGCTCCGCCAATACCTGGAGCCGCGCACTAAGAATATCATCACCGCTATTAATGACGAGTTGCTGCTCCCAGCGAATACCGCCCTTCAGCAGCAGAATAAAAATCGGTTAGTGGTCATTATGGACAATCTGGATCGGGTCGATAGTGCGCCTAGAGGCCAGGGACGGTTGCAATCAGAATACTTGTTTGTAGACCGGGGAGAGCAACTCAAGCAGCTGGACTGCCACATGGTTTACACCATTCCTCTGGAGTTGATGTTTTCTAATGATTTGGTGCGGTTGTCCAATCGTTTTGGCAGTAATCCGCTGGTGCTGCCTATGGTGCCGCTCCAGGATCGCGACGGCACCTCTAATTCACAGGGACTGGCCCTCCTGCGGCAAATGGTTTTAATTCGCGCTTTCCCTGACCTGAATGTGAACCAGCGCATTGACCAGGTCGGCGAGGTATTTGAGGATTTGGCTACTCTGGATCGATTGTGCCACGTCAGCGGTGGCCACATGCGCAACCTGATTCGCCTCCTCGATGGCTGCCTCCGTAAGCAGGATCCGCCATTCCAACGCGATACCCTGGAGGCGGTGATTCGCAATGAGCGCGATAGCCTGGTCGGTCTAGTCAGCGATCATGAGTGGACTTTGCTGCTCCAGGCGGTGTCTCGTCAGGCGGTGCAGGGGGACGAAGACTACAACGTTCTGGTGCGTAGTCTGTTTCTTTACGAATATCGTGACCCCCAGGGCCGCTGGTTTGGCATCAACCCCCTATTGACCGAAACAACTCGCTACCAAAGCTGGCTGGCCCAGTCACGCTGATCATGAATGCGCCCTTTTCTGAGGAAGCCATTATTGCCCACAACCACACCGCTCTGGCCGAACTGAAGCGGGCTATTACCCTGCGCCCCAATCAATTTTCTCTGGTGCTAGCTCGATGCAACTATGCACGCTTACAGAACATACTTGTTAAGCACCTGCAAGCCACGACACCCGTGGTTGCTGTGGCACTGCTGCCTCAGACCAGAAACCTGCGCCACGCCATTGTTCTGGGATTGCCCGCTCAACCAGGGCCAGCTTTAATGATTACCGGCTTTGAAGTGGTGCAGGAACTCGAAGCCCTTTTCAAGGGGGCTAACCTGGGTCGCGATGAATTTTCCAAAACCCTTAGCTTTCCTCTGGTGGCCTGGGTTAATGACCGCAGCCTTGCTCTCCTTAACCGCCATGCTCCTGACTTCAAAAGCTTTGCCGCTGCCCCTATCCGGTTTGACTATCCCTCTGAAGAGTTAGTTCGCTCCCTGCACCAAAAGGCTAACGACCTGTTCAACATCATGCTCTCCTTGGGGGATGACAGCCCCTACCCAGCCCATACGTTGCGCTATCAACCCGGTTCTACCCTCCGTACCGAACTAGAGTTTGCCCTAGTTGATTTAGCCCAAACTCATCAGCTCCTAGACACTGAACTCGAAGCCAGCCTAAATTTTCTCCAGGGGCGCGATGCCCTCAACCAGAGCAACCTCGACCTGGCTCGGTATTATTTCGACCAGAGCCTCACCTACTGGCAAACCCAGGCCGGTGAGCCCGCGCCTGGCTCGTTGTCCCTCACTCCCCCTACCCCTACCCCTCGTCAAAAACAAGCCATTTTATTGTTCTACCTGGGGGTCACTTGGCGCAGTTGGGCGACGGTGCAGCGAGTTGTCTATCGGCAACTGCTCGAAAAGGCCCAAGCTTGCTTTGCGGCCTGCCTGGCTATTTTCCGAGAGGATGACCAGCTAGACTGGGTAGGCAAATTTCTACATCCCCTGGCCGAGGTCAAACAAAAACTGGAGGACTGGGACAGCTTGGAGGAGATTGCCCGCCAAGGCTTGGCTCTTCACTGTAGTGATGCGGTTCGGCTCGCCCGCGACTATGGCTACCTAGCCGAGGTGGCCCTGGCCAGGGGAGACATTCAGGCGGCTCAAGCCGCGGCTGAAAAAGCGCTGAATATTCTCGACATTGCCGAGGCCGTTGAGGTCAGGCAGGAAGATCCTAACTACGATGGCTTTACGGTGGCTGATCGTTACCAGCGGGGCTGGTATCTGTTTTGCTAGCCCAAACCCAAATTGACCTAGGACAGGGAGAGACCGCTATTGCCCGCCTACAAGACGCTCTCCACCAAACCCAACCCAGCCTCGACCTACCCCTCTATCGACGCATTTTAGAGATACTGCGCCAGCAACACTACAACCGACGAGACTACCGCGCGGCCTTTCGCATCAAGCTTCAGCAGCGTCAGGTGGATACTCAATTTAAGCTGCGTGCCTTCATCGGGGCTAGCCACATTCAGCCCCAAGAATCCTTAGCAACGAGTCCAGATAGCGCTATCCAGGCTTTGCTGGCTACCGAGATAGAAGCCTCTGGACGCGATCAGGACGTTGCCGCCCTCACTGCTCGCCTGGAGCAACCCCGTTACCCGTTAATCACTATTCATGGGCCATCGGGTGTGGGGAAAAGTTCTATCCTCTACGGTGGCCTGGTACCTGCCCTAACTAAGTCCTTCCCGGAAGGGCGAACTACGTTTCCAGCCTTAGTCAACAGCTACCGTGACTGGCCCGATGCCATTAATCAAGCCCTTGAGGTAGCGCTTCAGCGACGAGTTGACCCTAATACCGAAGCTGCCCCGCCTGCCGCTGCAATCGATGCCTTTGCCCTTCTGACTCGGCTTAGAGATCTCACAGAGCAGCACTATGGGCAAGTTGTGCTAATTTTCGATCAGTTTGAGGAATTTCTGGCTGAATCCCCAGAGCTAGCTCAGCGTCGAGAGCTGTATGCCTTTCTGGTAGAATGCGTAGCTACGCCCTATATCAAGGTCGTGCTGGCCATCCGAGAAGATTACCTACACTACCTGCTTGAAATCGAGCGAGGATTTGATCTGGATAGCCTCAGCTATGACATTCTTAGCCGAGACTACCGCTATTACCTCGGCAACTTCCAGGCTAGCGACGCAAAAGTATTGATTCGTCGTCTCACCCAGGGCGCTCAATTTTTCTTAGAAGAAGCTTTAATTCACCAGCTAGTAGCCGATCTTGCCGTTGCCAACCAGGTGCGCCCTATCGAGCTCCAGGTGGTAGGAGCCCAGTTGCAGCGCGATGAGATTAATACGCTGGCCGCCTACCGTCAACTTGGCCCTCACCCCAAGGAGACCTTAGTACAACGCTTTTTAGATGTTGTCGTAAACGACTGTGGCCAAGAAAATGCGTTGCTGGCCCGCGGCATTCTCTACTTACTCACCGATATAGACCGAGAGAAACGCCTCTATCGTCCTCAAAAAAGTCGAGAAGATTTAGAGGAAGAACTCAAACTGCGAGGAGCACTTTATACAATCAACCAGCTCGACTTAGTGCTGGAGGTCTTGGTAGGCTCAGGCTTGGTATTTATGATGCCAGGAATTCCCCTTGGCCGTTATCAGCTTGTTCATGACTATCTGGTAAGTCACGTCAAAGACGACCAAATTCTAGCTCTCCTGGGATGGCGCGGCTAAACTCCAACCCATCAGTCTGTAGCTCCAACTAGATTATTGATGAGCCTATAGCTTTGTGGTAAGGCGTTTATGCCCCCGCCGACTGCCAAATAAGTGAGCATAGACGTAGGTGAGTTCGCCACCTAAAAAGAAAATCTGGCTAGTTAAATAAATCCATAGCATCAGCACCATAAAGCCACTCACCACACCGTAGGAGTGGAACCGACTGCCCAGGCTAATGACACTATTACTGATCAATTGCTGCAAAATTACCCACAAAATGGCCGTAAAAAGTGCGCCTAGCCAAATGTCACCCCAGGCGACCCGGGTACGGGGTAGAACTTTGTACAGCACCATAACGACCAGAATCAAAATCACAAGAGATACTCCTAATTGCAATAGGGGTAAAAGCTGCACTTGAGCCAACGTCTCTAGCGCTACTAGGGTGTTGAATCGTTCTAGCAAGCGCAGTAGTGCATCAATAGCAATATTAGAAAGTAACGATATAAACACCAGCCCAGCCGATCCTATGACTAGCAGAAAAGCTAAAAACCGTCGCCATATAAAATTGAGGGCGATCGCCCCCACCCCAGTAGCAAATCGATGATTCGGCTCCACCCGCCAAATCTTGTCAAAGGAACGACTGAGGGCCCCAAAAAAACCACTAGCCGTAAACAGCAAAATACCAAAACCAATGATGCTCGCACTGGTACTGCCAGTATGGAACTGAATTAGCGTAGTTTGTACGATAGGAAAGGCATCTGGAGGCAAGGCTTCGCGGGCGAAATTAAGCACTGTGTTAAAAGCCGCACTGCTCGGCCCAATCAAGAAGCCCACCACACTCAACACCACTAGAATCATTGGAAATAGCGAAAACACACCATAGTAAGCCAAGGCAGCCCCCATCTCCAGGCATTCATCCTGCTGCCACTTTAATAGTGTGCGCCCAATTAGCTTAGCCCACGGCGACTGACCTACTCGATACTTCAAAAAATCGAGCATATAGCTGTTGTTAATCCAGTTGTGAACAATTGCCCAGGCGCGACGCCAGTGCCCAAATCGTGCTAGTTGCCTTCTCATTCTATCGACCCGGTACTCCCGCTAAGGGCACTCTGCCGCTACCTACATTGGCACAAAACCTAGAAAATGGCGTATGTTACCAGCCTAATTTAACTACTTATCACGTCGTCGCTTAATGGCGGCGTTCAAGACTAACCCTCGAACCGTGTCGCAGGCTGGTTGCTTACCCATCTCAAGCGCTAAAGCTCTTACCCTCATCATAGCCAGCCGTTGCTGCAGGGCAGGCTAAATCTGGGGAATAGTAAGCTTTAAGCCAGTCAAGATCGATCTCATAGAGATGATCAACAACCCAATCGGCTCGGCGATGAATCATGTGATAAGGATAGGCATGGGCTACACCCAAAACGGGCACACCGGCCCGTTTAGCCGCTTCAATGCCTGAAAAGGAATCCTCTACAGCCAAACACTCGGTTGGCTGGAGGGCCAGATCTACATTCTGTTCGTTGAGCCGCTGAATAGCCAGCAGGTAGCTGTCTGGAGCCGGTTTGCTACCGGCTTGGGGGACATCATCACCCGATACAATCAGCGCCACATGATCGGTTACCCCAGCCAACGCCAGGACTGTCTCAATTTCACAGCGGCGCGCCCCGGAAACAACAGCCAGCTTTAACTGGGCGGCTCGAATTTGATAGATAACATCATCCAGGCCAGAGTACAGTGGCAGGTGAGGTAGCCTATTCAAGGCTTGAACGTAGCGAGCTGCTTTGCGCTCTAGCAATTTACTGAGCTGTGCTTCGGTTACAACTCGCCCTTGGCGGTGCCACAGGTCTGCAATGCAGGCTCGATCTGTACGCCCTAAACAGGCTTGGTTATAGTCATCTAGGCTAGGGCGGAGATTTTCTTCTAGCAGCAAATCTTGAATAAGTTGCTGGTGCAGCGGCTCATCGTTGATGATAACGCCATTAAAATCTAGCAAAACGGCCCTTAACGCCATAGCACAACCCAAGCCAATGTAAAGTGTTCGACATACTCAAAGGGTATCTCTAGCTTATCTTGATTTTTGGGTACCCAAAGGAAAGCCACTCAGGGGAAAAGTCAGCTCCGTTGCCCGTAGGATTACTGAGGTCTCGCTAGAGCCCATTTTAGAATCCCGTAGATCAACGATGGTGATGCCCCTTGTCACTTCGGAGAATAGGACACAGTTCTCAAGGAACTCGCTCTCGCAAGGACATCCGCAGATATGGCTACTCAAACCTCTTCAATTCGCTCTCGGGGCATGGAACTACTGATGGAATATCAGCAAGCCCCCACCGTCCAACTCCGCAACAAGCTGGTTCGCCTCAATGCTGGTCTAGTACGCAAAATCGCGCATCGGGTGAGCCATCAGTGCTCAGAACCCTATGAAGACCTAGAGCAGATTGGCTACATTGGCCTGATTCGAGCCATTGAACGATTTAACCCTGGCCAGGGCTGCGCCTTTAGTTCCTTTGCTGTCCCCTATATTCGCGGTGAGATGCTGCACTTCTTGCGAGATCGGGGCACAACCGTAAAAATTCCCCGTCGTTGGCAAGACCTGCAAAAAGAGTCTCAAAAATTGCAGATGGAGTTAATGCGTGAACTGGGCCGTACCCCCACCGATGGCGAAATGGCCGATGCCCTGGGAGTGTCGGTTAGAGAGTGGCGAGAGGTCAAGATGGCCCATAAAAACCGCCTGCCCCTCAGTTTAGATGCCACTGTTTGCCAGCAGATTGACTCTAATATCACCCTGGGTGATACCCTGCCTGATACGCATTACCAGTTAATGCAGGCTCTAGAGGAGGATCGCCAGCAAATTCAGCGCGCCCTTAACCAATTGGAAGATAAAACTAGAGCCGCTATTGAGTTTGTTTTTTTTAACGGTCTATCTCGTAAGGAAGTAGCTGAGAAGATCGGCGTTAGCCCCATGACGGTGACCCGCCGCATCCAACGTGGGGTAGACGAAATGATTGCCTTTCTGCAACCCCAAAATCTGCAAACAGATCCCTAACATCTACCGATCCCTTTCAACCTAAGGTCGGTAGCCACAGGTTATTGGAGACGCCGTTGAATGTCCCCCCCAGGAATGCCTAGCATTCCTTTTTTTTGGTTATTCCCCTATACTCGTTCCATACCTATACGCTGGCATAAACAGGTCAGGCTGAAGCGGTCTTTTGACGATTGTCCGATGAAGGAGTAAAAGCGTGGGGGTAGAGTCGCTGGTTAAGTCGCAAGTCACTCAGCAGTCTGAATTTAAGCAACTGCAACAGCAGTTGGTAGAGCGCTGGTGTTCCACAGACAATTTTGATACTCAGGAGCGTCATATTCTAGTAGTACCTTCCCTCAGCCTGGATCAGGAGGAACTGCGAAAAATTGAGGGGGTCAACCACTATGAAGAACGGCTGCTATTTTCATTGATCCGCCTACGTAACCCAAATACTCGCCTAGTGTATGTTACCTCCCAGCCCCTTCACCCCAGCATCGTAGATTATTATTTAGAGCTGCTGCCGGGTATTCCTAGCTCCCATGCCCGCGAACGATTAACCTTATTTGCAACCTATGATGGCTCCCACCAGCCGCTGACACAGAAATTGCTTGATCGCCCTCGCTTACTAGAGCGCATTCGCCGGGTGATTGACCCCAACAAGGGATACATGACCTGCTACAACTCCACCCACCTAGAGCGAGAGTTATCGCTACAACTGGGCTTGCCCCTACTCGCTGTGGATCCTGACCTGCTGCACTGGGGCACTAAAAGCGGCAGTCGAGAAATTTTTAGGCGCTGCGGTATTCCACACCCGGTTGGTAGTGAACTAGTCTTTTCAGCTACAGATTTGGCAATGGCGGTGGCCGAGGTTTGGGAACAGTTGCCTACCTTGCAGCGCCTAGTCATTAAACTCAATCAAGGCTTTTCAGGAGAAGGCAACGCCATTTTAGATCTGCGGCCGCTGCAGGGGGTTGCTCCGGGGACAGTTAACCACCGAGAGCGGGCTAAAGCTTTACTGTCAGCGCTAGACTCGTTAAGTTTTCAGTGTTCTACCGAAACCTGGCCTCACTTTGCCGAAAAAATTCATACCCTAGGTGCCATTGCTGAAGCCTTTATAGAAGGCCGCCATAAACAATCCCCAAGTGTGCAAGGTCGGGTTACGCCATTGGGCAAGGTCGAAATTCTATCTACCCATGACCAGGAATTGGGTGGCCCCGATGGTCAAATTTTTCTGGGATGTTCGTTTCCGGCCCGGGCTGACTATCGGTTGCTGATTCAAGAGATGGGTCAACGGATTGGCAAGGAGCTGGCTGCCCAGGGTGCCCTAGAACGGTTTGGAGTGGATTTTATCGCTGTTCCTAAGCAAGGCTTTGTATCCTCTGAATGGGATCTCCAGGCTATCGAAATTAATTTACGAAAGGGTGGCACGACCCATCCCCTAATGGCTATGAAAATGCTAACAGAGGGACGTTTTAACCAGGAAGATGGCCTGTTCTACACTAAGCAAGAACAGGTTCGCTATTATCGGGCTTCAGATAATTTACAAAAGCCTCACTATCGGGGGCTTCTACCTAGTGATTTGATGGACATCATCGTCAGTAAACAGCTCCATTTCAACTCAATTTTGGGTATAGGGGCAGCCTTTCATTTGATGGGGCTGCCTGTCAGAGTATGGAAAGCTAGGGCTGACTTGCATTGGTACTAGCCCAGCCCACGCTAACGAATTGTATCAGCAGGTTATAGAGGCTTTAGACAACTCTACCGGTTCCTAGGCTCCAAGGCTAGAGCTGAGCCTATTACTCTGCGGCGGAAGTAACGCACTCATTAGCCAGGCCGAAAACCTTTCCCAATCCAGGTTTTCCATTCTGTCTTTTGCCTTCGTACTTCTGCCTTTCTATACTAGGCTTACCCTGTTCTACGCACGAAAACTAATCCGTAAACTTAAGGCGATGGCGAAAGTTAGCAACCGACTGCACTACACCCAGGGCCACAAAGTTGGTTAGCAGGGCTGAGCGACCATAGCTAATCCAGGGCAGTGGAATTCCGGTAATGGGTGCTAAGCCAATGGTCATACCAATGTTAACAGCGACTTGAAACACCAACATCGTGAACACTCCCACAACCAAAAGGGAGCCAAAGTCATCCTTAGCGTTTTGAGCAATAACCACCAAGCGAAAGAAGATAAACAAATAGGCTACTAGTACAAAAAGGCAACCTACAAAGCCCCACTCTTCACCAACTGCAGAAAAAATGAAGTCAGTGTGCTGTTCGGGGATAAAGTTGAGCTGAGTTTGGGTACCTTCGCCTAACCCCTGGCCCCAAATCCGCCCCGCACCAATAGCAATGCGCGACTGGATCAGGTGATACCCACCACCGAGGGGATCTTTATCTGGGTCAAGAAAAAGAATGAGTCGATCTTTTTGATAGTCGTGCAGTAGACTCCACAGCACCTCACCAAGTTTTCCAGAAACTAGGTTGATAGCGGTAGCTAGTATCGTGCTAAACCACCGCCATGGCAAGGTAAACCAGGCAATGGCCCCCATGAGTGCACTCCAGGCCAGCCAACTTGGCAGCAGCAGATGAAACAGAACAGCAGCGATTAAAGGCGACACAAACAGAACTAGCCAGCCAGGGTTACAGTTGGCCCAATACAACATACCCAGCACAATTGCCCCAAAGACAAGGGATGTACCTAAATCGGGCTGAATAAAGATTAAAACCCATGGAACGGCTGTGAAACCAAGGGCTGTGCCCAGACCTAATAGATTGGAGGCATCCCGCCGACTGAGCAGGGCCGCTAAGGTGATAATAACGCCCAGTTTGGCAAACTCAGAGGGTTGAATATAAAAGCTACCTACCCCAATCCAGGATTGGGCGCCAGAGCCAACTGTACCAATGAACATGACCAAAATAAGGGATGCATTGGTAAGGGCATAGATAACCAGATACCACTGCTGTAGTAGCTCATAGCGTTGCCGTGCAATCCATAGGGCTAAGGTCAGCGCCAATACTCCTAAAACCAAATGGTTCAGGTCGTAACGCACTTCGCCCAAGCCTACCTGCACGCTACTTAAGACCAGGCTAGAAAACCCAACTAGCAAGGTAGGCAATAAAATAACAACCAGTCTACCCCTTGCCAACCGCTGGCTAACAGCCGCCAGCGTTTTTGAAATTGAGTGCTTAACATGGTTAGGAGGTTAGTGCCGCAATGGAAACTTTAGCTGCCAGTTGCTGGGCAATTCCCCAGAGCGCTTTAGCAGAGGCTGATTCAGGAGCCTGTACCACAATAGGAATACCCTGATCGCCACCTTGCCGCACCAGCATTTCCAGCGGTACACAACCCAAAAGGGGCACCCCTAGCTCTGCGGATATCTTTTCACCACCACCAGAACCAAAGATGTCATAGCGTTTTTCTGGGTCATCCGGAGGGATAAAGACGCTCATATTCTCAACGACTCCCAATACCGGTACCTGAAGCTGCTGAAACATTTTCAAACCTCGGCGGGCATCGGCAATAGCAACATTCTGAGGCGTTGACACAATGACTGCGCCAGCCATGGGCACGGCTTGAGTTAGCGTTAGCTGAGCATCGCCTGTACCGGGGGGCATATCCACAATTAGGTAGTCGAGGTTGCCCCACTGCACTTGATACAAGAACTGCCGAATCACGCCATTCAGCATAGGGCCACGCCAGATAACAGGCTGGTCACGATCAATCAAAAATCCCATGGAAACCATCTTGACGCCGTAGTTAAAGGCGGGTTCCAATACTTCTCCCTGGGGGCCTTGACGAACCTTAACATTGGCATCGCTCAAACCCATCATCATGGGTGCATTAGGGCCGTAGATATCGGCGTCAATCAACCCTACGGCGGCACCCGCCTGAGCTAAAGCCACGGCTAGGTTCACAGCGACCGTGCTCTTACCCACGCCGCCTTTACCACTAGATACAGCCACAATATTTTTAACGCCCTCAATGCTAGTGCGGTCGGGTAGAGATTTTTGCTGAGGGGTTTCAGCCGTCACCTCAATGTTGACCCTATTGACCCCTGGCAGGGTTCGTACCGCCTTTTCGCAGTCCTCCATGATAAATTCCCGCAGAGGGCAAGCCGGAGTAGTGAGCACCAGGGTAAAACTGACGTCACCATCGCGGATAGCAACATTGCGGATCATGTTTAACTCAACCAGGCTTTTTTGCAGTTCAGGGTCTTGAACTGGGCGCAAAACTTCTAGCACGGAGTCGGAACTTAGAGATAGGCTCATGGGGTTGAAAGCAGGTTACGGCTGCACCAACAGAAAATTAGCTTAACAGTCATTCAACTATCTTAAGATGCTGGTTGCAGATTGAGGCAAGGGGCTAGGGAGTGCGTCATCATTCAATGAGAGAAAAATCAATGCCCTATATACCTGGATTCTGCGTTACTCATGTCGGCATAAGTCAAAAGCTTTGCAGAGCTTGCCTTTGAGCCGCAATACGGGGCTATTGGAGGCTGAGGGAATTTTCTCTGGCGAAATTATGACGCACTCCCAGGGGCTAAACGCTCTACCTGAAATACCCTCACCTCTGTACGCATTCTGTTGAAGACAGAGTAGCTTGCTCCATGCCGGAATGCTGGTTGGCTTAGAGCTCTGAGGCCTTAAGCGCGGCACCGATCAGCCCTACCTGAGGGTTCAGCACAATGTGAACGGGCACTTTATCCAGGAGGGGGCTAACTCGACCTTTGTGGGTAAAGGCCTCCATAAATAGCCCAGAAGTCATAAGGTCAAGATTTTTGGCGGCGATTCCCCCAGCAATGTAAAGGCCACCGTAGGGTAGCAGTTTTAGGGCCAAATTCCCCGCTTCTGCCCCGTAGGCTTCGACGAAAATGTTCATCGCCTTTTGGCAAAGGTGATCATGGCCCTGGGCGGCAGCGATCGCAATCACTGCGGCTGGATCAATGGTTTTGGTGGCTAACCCGCACTGGCGTTCCCAGGTTGTAATGGCTTGAGCCACATCGGCGGATTCAGCGGCAAATTCGCGATCGCGCAAGAATTGATAAATTGAGACAATGCCCTGACCTGACACCACCCGTTCTGCCGAAACGCGAGAGATTTGGTGTTTATCCAGCAAGTAGCGGGAGAGTTGAAATTCAAGTTCAGAGCGAGGGGCAAAGTCGGTATGTCCCCCTTCGGAAGGAAACACCACTGGCCAAACACCTTTAGTAATGGCAAACCCCTGCCCCAAACCAGTACCAGCCCCAATCACAGCCACTGGTGCTTGGGGCTGTGGATCGCCCGCTTGCAGGGTATGTAAATCCTCGGTCTGTAGACCAAATACGCCATAGCCTACGGCTTCAAAGTCATTAATCAGTTGCACTCGATCTAGGGTGAGTTCTTCCTCTAAACGCTCCCCCTCCAGTGACCAGGTTAAGTTAGTTAGGCTAGAGGTGTTATTGAGCACGGGGCCAGCAATCGCAAAACAAGCCCGTTCTGGTTCAATGGTTTGGCCAAGAGTCTCCGTAGCCGTAAGGAGAAATTCCTTAACCATAGGTACCAAATCAGGGTAAGCCTGGCTGGGGTAGGTAGCCTCAAAACAGGGAATGGGAGTAGCAGGAGGGGCTATATCAGTCGTTGTAGCCACTAACCGCAAAATAGTCTTTGTGCCGCCGATATCACCGGCAATAAAATACGTCATAGCTGCGGATAACTCTAACGACTAGGGGTAGTAAAGAGTAATTCCTGATTTAGCTTACCGCTTCGGAATCCTTCCAGATCCAGTGTGACATAGGTAAAGCCATAGTTCCGGAAGGCTATAACCAAGGCATCTAAATCATTACAAGCAATAAAATCTTTAATAAGATCAGCAGGAATTTCGATGCGCGCCGTATCTCCTGTAGATCGCACCCGCAGCGTGCGCAGCCCCAAATCTCGCAAATAACGCTCAGCCCGCCCCACCCGCTGCAGTTTCTCCATCGTAATCGCTTCTCCATAAGGAAACCGAGAGCTGAGGCAGGGCTGGGCTGGTTTATCCCACCAGGGTAGCCCTAGTTGGCGAGATAGTTCTCGTACCTCTAATTTGGTAACCCCTACCTCGGCCAAGGGCGATCTTGCCCCCCGTTCCTTAGCCGCTTGCAGACCAGGACGGTAGTCATTCAGATCATCCGCATTGACGCCGTCTACCACGTAAGGGTAGCCACGCTCTAGAGCTAAGGGGCGCAGGGTATCATGCAGTTCGCTTTTGCAGAAATAGCATCGGTTTACTGGGTTATTAGCGTAGTTGAGGTTATCTAACTCATAGGTTTGAACAATTTCATGGGCAATCCCAATGGTGGCCGCTTGTACTTTGGCATCTTCCAAATCCTCTGGCATTAGTGAGGGAGAATTGGCGGTCACAGCCAAAGCCGCAGAACCTAAGACATCGCAGGCCACCTTAGCAACCAGGGTACTGTCGATGCCACCTGAGTAGGCAATTAAAACCCGATCCATTTCGGCTAATAAAGCCTGAAGTTGTTCTAATTTTTGAGCCACCATAGCGTGTATTGTTACTCTAGGTAAACGGTCAACTATCCCCATCCTAATCGTTGATGAAGATGAGGAACAGCTAACTGGCAGGCTTTTGGGTCATCCGTTGAACAGCAAGTTGTAACCCCAGCAGAAACAACCCTAACCCAGCCATACCAAATACCCCAGCCCCCAGGGCAACCATGCCCACTACTAACGTGCGAACGGCTGAGGCAATGTTCACTACGGCTAGATTGTCTGAAATAAGCGGCTTAGCCTCAAAGGTAGCCGCAATTGCCCCCATCAGCCGATAGGCCAGTAACGCAATGGTAGCGGCCAAACCTGCACCGCTAAAGCACTTCAAAATTTTGCCCAGAGAGGCAATGGCCTCGGTTTTCGGGGATGAAGTTTCCTCGTTCATAACTACCTCCATGAATTCAACGTAAGGGCTCAAGGTGTAAGTTGCACACCCGTTGGTACAAACTGGGCGATCCACACACCTAGATCTGGGTCTGGGATTTTGGCTTTGAGTTGTTGAGCAATGGCCTCCGCCTCGGCCGCCGTATCTACCAGGGTAAACACAGTGGGGCCAGATCCTGACATCAACGTGCCTAACCCTCCCAGATTGGTCATCACCGCTTTTAATTCGGCAGTTTTAGGGTGAGCCGGCAACACAACTTTCTCCAGATCATTCGCCAGATGCTGGCCAATCGCAGCGCTATTGTGGTGAGCCAGGGCCGATACCATAGCACCAGCACGCACCTGCGAACGTCGTACCTCAAACTCCCTAACATCAGCCCTATAGGTAGCGCCAAACTCAGCCCGATAGGTTTGGTAAGCCCAAGGGGTTGAAACCAGTTCCGACTCATACTTAGCCAGCACAACGTAGAGGGCGTCAGATCCTTGGAGAGGATCCAATTGCTCACCTCGCCCAGTAGCAATAGCGGTACCACCACTGATACAAAAAGGCACATCTGACCCCAGTTCTGCTCCTAGTTCTTGCAGTTCACGTTGGGTGAGCCCAAGCTGCCATAGTAAATCCAAACCGACCAGCACCGCTGCCGCATTCCCTGAACCACCTGCCAGCCCAGCCCCAACGGGAATTTGCTTTTCTAAAGTAATCTCAACCCCGCCTAGCTTTGCCATGACCCCTGGAAATTTCTCCACCAATAGTGCCGCTGCTCTATAGGCCAGGTTACTTGGGTCAGCAGGCACTAAGGGATGATCACACTGCACCCGAATCTGGTCTACACCAATACTGCGCACCGTTACCCGATCAGCCAGGCTAACGCTTTGCATGACCATAATTAATTCATGAAAACCATCGGGCCGACTGCCCACAATCTCCAGATAAAGATTAATTTTTGCAGCGGCTAACAACGAGTACAGGCGCATGGAGAACACAAAGAACAGCAACAGGATTGTAGCGCTCTCCCTACTGAGAAATGAAGCCGGTCAATAACAGCGGCACCAGGATTAACAGACTAATAATCAGTACCAAGGTACCGGCATCAATGGAAATGGTGGATTTCTCCACCGCAGACTTTTTACGATTGGAGTCGTTATCGCCAGGAGGGATCATAGTAGTTTAGAAACGGTTCAGTTGGTTAGTTAAAGACACCCACTGCTCCACGCTCAGATCTTCAGCCCGGGCAGTGTCAGCAATAGCAAGTTCTTTCATTAGATTAGCAAGCTGATTGCGATCTATGACCCCCTTCAAGTTGTGCGCAACATTTTGCGCTTGTTGGCAAATCCTAGCTTAACCAAGTCCTCAAGCCTAGCGGGCTTGTCTACCGCTACGCTCAGGTTTCTGGGCGTTAGCCGCACTACCGCTGAATCAACCTTGGGCGGCGGTTGAAAGGCATAGGCTGGTACTGCGCACACTAGCTCACAGTCAGCTAGGTATTGAACCCGCACCGATAAGGCTCCAAAAGCTTTAGAACCAGATTTAGCATAAAGTCGCTCTGCCACCTCCTTTTGCACCAGCAGCACAATGCTTTGGTAAGGGTAGGGATTCGGTGCCGCAATAGTGCCTAACAACTTTTCTAAAATTGGCCCAGTAATATAGTAGGGAATATTGGCCACCACTTTGTTGGGCAATCCTTGTGAAACAGCCTGCTCTGCTCTAAGAGAGAGTAAATCTATCTGCAGGATATCGCCCTGAACCAACTGGAAATTATCATACTCAGCAAACTGCTGTCCCAATTTCTGACACAGATCTCGATCAATTTCAACCGCGATTACGGCTTCAGCTAAAGATAACAATCCTTGAGTAAGGGCTCCAGTACCAGGGCCGATTTCTAATACACAGTCTTGGCGAGTTACCGCCGCTGCGGCCAAAATGGCCTGGAGCACTGCTTCGCTCTTCAACCAATGCTGACCAAAGCGCTTACGGGTAGGTTGAGAAAACATGGGCCAGGCTGTAGCAGGATCAAGTACCTACACCATACCTGATTTAGCACAGGACACTGAGCTATAGCGGTCAAGATACTCTGGTTAAGGCGTGATCCATAACGCTATCGGCGACCTAACCGCAAAAACACTGAGGCACTCTCCGTAATTATCACCGCACTTTTCTATCGATTTATATTAGATTTATTGAACTAACACCTCAAAGCCGTGGTATCTACTCAGGTTAGTTGGAACCCTCCCTTAGTAGATTAGAACAGTGCGCCGCAGCCTTAACAGATTTCTAAGCTTCAATCCGCACGATCCTTTTCTTTGCCAACAAACACCTTCAACACCCTTCCAAAAACACGGGTATTTTTACAACCACCCTATCTCGTTAAAAGGAGTTCACCCATGGTTATTAATCGTCAAGCTTTTGGAGTTGGAGTTGCAGCGATAGCGGCACTCTCCGTCAGTGCTATCGCTTCACTACCGGCTATGGCGGCACTCCCTAGCGCTAGCCTTACCCCAAAGGAATTTGCTAATGACTTGGGGTTTGAAAATCTCAAATCTATGAATCTACTTGAGTCATCAGAAACGTTGAGTGCTGTTAAAGGACTGGTTAAAGGTGAGCGCAACGCCCTATCTTCCTCCTTCTTGAGTCAGTATCAACTGGATGCCAGCAAGCTTTTTTGGAATGGAGTTGACCCTGTAGAAGTCTATTTCATTAATGAGGGGGCAGGATATCGAAACCAGCTCCTCTACACCGCCACTAACGATGCTGGAGATCTGGTGAAATCAGATATAATTTTCGAGGATGTTTCCTCTCCCAACAGTATTTTATCTAACAGCAATGGCCCACTGGCCTTGGGTCAGGGAGTAAGCCTCGGCAAATTTAATGGCCCGACGCAGCTTAATTTTTCCATCATTCCGATGGGTTTAACCTGGCTAAGCCCAAGGCTGATGCCAAAGCCAAGGAAGTGGAAAAGTACAACAAGGAAGTGGCCCGACGCACCCTTGGAGCTGACGCCACTCAGAACGCGGACCGTTTGCAGCACGTGGTGGCCTTCCAGCATAACGAGTGGATTATTCTGGGCTTTGAAGACATCATCGGCGGTGGCGACCTTGACTATAACGATGTGGTCTTTGCGGTGCGTGGAGCGCAGCAGGGCCGGCCTACGGAAGACGTGCCTGAGCCCTCGGCTATGTTAAGCCTTCTGGTGCTGGGAGTGGGAGGATTTACCACTCTACGCCGCAAGCAAACAGCCAGCAGTTAATCCGTTTCCAATCGCAAGCTGAACGCTCCTGTCTAGCCCTTGTGTGGTTCTCCAGGGAGGTGAGTACATCACCTCCCTTTTTGTTGTAAAGCGTTTTCACGACTATCATGGAGGCGAGGCTGCACAATCAGCCCCCCTTCTCGGTGCGGACACTGGGTAAAAACCGCAGGCCAGGTTGTTGCCCACTTTAGGCTAGCTCTGCCTTAGCCATAAGGGAATGGTTTTGGCGGTCAAATCAGCAATCTCAGCTAGCACCACCTGAGCCCCAGCCTGTTCCAGAGCGATTTGATAGGCTTGTCGATAAGCCTCGTCTTTAGCGACAACATGGGGCGGCAGCACTCCTACCCCAATCCAGGGGCGATGATGATTTTGGGCCTGAGCATAGTGCAAGGTTTGCATATCGGCCACGGTGTCACCCGCGTAAATGACCGGCAAATACCCAGGCAACTGATGCTGCTCTGTGAGCTGGTTGACTACCTTGAACAACCCAGTGGGGTCGGGTTTACCGGGAGCATCTTCCATGGCAATAAGTACCGGATTACTGAGCTGTAAACGGCGCTCCAACACATAGCGAGCCGACCCCCGAGTAGCCCCACTGAAGAACCCCCAGGCAATCTGATTAACAGTCAGTTGCTCAAAGTAGGTGTTATTGACCAGCAGCGGTTCTTGAGTGATATAACCTGTCCAGCTATCCGGGTTGGTTTGGTCTGGGCCTCGATAGCGACTTTGAAAAAAGGCTACTAATTCTTCGTAAGCCAATGGGACTTGCTCTCGCCTCTGCCCCTGTTGCTCAAAATAGCGATAGACCAATTCTTGGGAACCTTCCCAATCGTTGTTCCACAGTCCCTCACCCTTGAGGGTGTCGATATCTTCTGGAGAGGGACGATAACCGCCCTGGCTAAACTGCTCAACCGTATCTGCCAAGCGCGCCGGTAGGAGTTACTGACATCCCGCAATACCCCATCAATATCAAAAACAACGATGGCTTGTGGGTCAGTTAAGAGAGGCATAGTTTTAGGACACAAGGCCAAGGGTAAGCAACAGAGATGGTAAGATTATAGACTGTAGTATTTTTGGAATTACGGCGGAGGTCTACTTGTCCAGATTTGTCTTGAAGGTGCTCTGGCTAGAAAATGACGTGGCGCTGGCTGTGGATCAGGTTGTGGGTAAGGGCACTAGTCCGCTTACATCGTATTTCTTCTGGCCACGTAATGATGCCTGGGAACAGATGAAAACCGAGCTAGAGAGTAAGCCTTGGATCGAAGAGGAGGAGCGGGTTGAAATCCTCAACAGGGCTACTGAGATCATTAATTATTGGCAGGAAGAAGGTAAGGGTAAGTCCTTAACAGAAGCCCAAGACCGGTTTCCAGACATCACGTTTACCGGGAGTTCGTGAACGGGTATTGACCTCCCGGTAAAGACACAGCCGGTCTAGCTTAGAGATACCAACTACATAGCCCCCAGCGTGACGTGAATCTACATCAAGTTGGAGGCTATGTAGTTGACTATTTGAGCCCTTCTGAAGCCTGAAGTCTTGCTCTGGCTCGCTTCATAGCTTGTCTAGCTTGAATGAGCGCCTGCTTGTCTTCAGCATTTACTTTTGCCAGCCGGGCTTCAGCGTCTTGGTAGGCCGTTTTGGCGGCTTCTACATCAATGGTTTCACCACGTTCGGCGCCATTGACCAGAATAGTGACTTCGTTGCTATCAACCTCGGCAAACCCGCCCATCAGGGCGATGGGTACCCAAGTTTTATCGGCTCTAACCCGCATGACACCAATGTCCAATGCGGTTAAGAGGGGGGCGTGACCAGCTAAAATGCCAAGCTGGCCTGTTGTGCTGGGGAGAATCACTTCCTCAGCTTCGGCATCCCAAACGGTTTTGTCTGGGGCAATAACACGAACAGTTAAAGCCATGGCAACTATGCAGTAGGTGTGATTAAGTCAAGTGAGACAGACAAAGGTTTCACAGTCGCCTGTCTCACAGCGGCGTTGGTTAGCTTTCGGCTTTGAGCTTTGCGGCAGCCTCTAGTACATCCTCAATGCTTCCCTTGAGATAGAAGCACTGTTCAGGGATGTCATCCAGTTCTCCAGAGAGAATCATATTGAAGCCCTTAATGTTGTCTTCTAGGGAGACATATTTACCGGATAGCCCGGTAAAAACTTCCGCCACAAAGAAGGGCTGAGAAAGGAAGCGCTCGATTTTGCGGGCGCGGGCAACCACAAGGCGATCATCCTCAGATAATTCGTCTAAACCGAGAATGGCGATGATGTCTTGCAGTTCTTTATAGCGCTGCAGGGTAGACTGCACGGCACGAGCAGTTCTGTAGTGCTCATCCCCGACGACGCTGGGTTGCAGCATAGTAGAGGAGGAATCTAGCGGGTCAACCGCTGGATAAATCCCCTTCGAAGCTAGCGCCCGGGAGAGTACTGTGGTAGCGTCCAGGTGAGCAAAGGTGGTGGCAGGAGCTGGATCCGTCAAGTCGTCAGCGGGGACGTAGACCGCTTGAATAGAGGTGATCGAGCCTTCCAGCGTAGAGGTAATCCGCTCCTGCAGATCACCCATGTCAGTACCGAGGGTGGGCTGGTATCCAACCGCAGAGGGCATCCGGCCTAGGAGTGCGGACACCTCAGAACCAGCCTGCACAAACCGGAAGATATTGTCGATAAACAGCAGCACATCTTGCTTGTTGACATCCCGAAAGTACTCGGCCATGGTCAACGCCGACAGCCCTACCCGCATCCGAGCCCCGGGGGGTTCGTTCATCTGACCGTAGACCAGTGCCACCTTGGATTGGCCCAGATCTTCGGCGTTAATCACGCCAGACTCCATGAATTCGTTGTAGAGGTCGTTGCCCTCGCGGGTGCGTTCACCTACCCCGCCAAACACTGATACGCCACCGTGCTCTTTGGCGATGTTGTTAATCAATTCCTGAATTAGCACAGTTTTGCCTACGCCGGCCCCGCCAAAGAGGCCAACCTTGCCGCCCTGACGGTAAGGAGCTAGCAGATCGATCACCTTAATGCCAGTTTCAAAAACCGTTGGCTTGGTTTCTAGTTCAGTCAGCTTGGGAGCAGAGCGGTGAATCGGAGAGGTGGTTTCAGCGTTCACAGGCCCTTTTTCATCCACGGGTTCACCGAGGACGTTGAAGATTCGCCCCAGGGTTGATGCGCCCACCGGCACATTGATGGGGGAACCGGTATCAAATACTTCCATGCCCCGAATCAGACCGTCGGTGGAACTCATGGCAACCGCTCGAACCTGCGAGTCGCCCAGGAGTTGCTGTACCTCGCAGGTTACTGAAACCTCAGCTCCAGCAGGGTTAGTGCCCTGAATTTTAAGAGCGTTGTAGATCTTGGGCATTTCGCCGCTCGCGAACTTGACGTCCACAACCGGGCCAATAATTTGAGTGATGTAGCCAACGTTTGTCTTCTCTGCTGTGGTGACCATGCTTGCGCCTATTTCGTATGATCAGCTTATGTGGCGACTTCTATGTCACTGTTACATTCCAAAGCGCCATCATTCAGATTATCACTAGAGTGCAACGCCCTACGCGGATCAGCCTGACTTTAATCAACCGCTCATTGAAACGACCTATTCACGAAGTATTTTCCCCTGTGGCGGCCCCTCTGTGGCGGCCTGGCGTGGCTGATCAGATGGCTCATGGGGTAGTGCTCATACGGTAGCACTCATCGAATTGCCTGACGGAGAGCCATCCCTTTGTTTCACGATTTGCGCACCTAGGCTAAGGCGATTTGGGCCGAGGGTTAAGGGGGCTGTTCTTAACCAAAACATCAAGTTCGGGGGATAGAATGCGTCGGCTAGACGAACTAAACGCATCGAGAAGAAGGCAACGACTATGGCCAATGTCGCAGAGCAGAGCATTAAGCTAGACGATTCTCAGTACTACATCAATCGTGAGTTGAGCTGGCTGAGCTTTAACGAGCGGGTGCTGCATGAAGCTCTGGATCCACGCACACCTCTGCTGGAGCGGCTTAAATTCTTGGCCATCTACAGTTCTAACCTGGATGAGTTTTTTATGGTTCGTATTTCTGGGGTGATGGAACAGACGGAGGCTGGGGTTGTAACAGTCACTCCAGATGCTACCCCACCAGCGAAGCAACTGGAGGTTATGCGGGCTCATCTGCTCGAAAAAGTGCAGTTGCAGCATCAAACCTTTGAACAAGACCTAAGGCCTGCTCTGACTAACCATCGAGTTCGTCTACTAAATTACAGCGACCTTAGTGATGAACAAAAATTTTTCCTGAAAGACTATTTCGAGAAGCGCATTTTCCCAGTGCTAACGCCGCTGAGTGTCGATCCGTCCCACCCCTTCCCGCGCATGTCTAACTTGAGCCTCAATTTGGCGGTGCGAGTGGTAAATCCAGAAAATGGTATTGAAAAGTTTGCCCGCGTCAAGGTTCCCAGCACACTACCTCGGTTTGTTAAGATGCCGGAGCCGCTATGCTATTACAACGGCGAGCCCCAGCTATGGGTAGGGGTGCCCCTGGAACAGGTGGTTGCTGAGAACTTAAACTACTTGTTTTCAGGCATGACGATTGCGGGTTGTCATGCTTTTCGCATTACGCGAGATGCCGATTTTCCAATTCTGGAAGATGAAGCGGATGACCTGCTGTTAGCCATTGAACAAGAAATCAGCAAGCGACGGCTGGAGGGGTTCGTCTGCCGGTTAGAGATAGAACGCTCGATGCCCGACGACCTGCGGCAGCAGCTGATCCGAGAGCTCAAGGTTACGGATGACCGAGTTTACGAAATTGATGGGTTGCTAAACCTGAAAGATTTGTTCTCCTTTATGGCGCTACCACTGCCAGCTCTAAAGGATAAGTCCTGGTCAGCCGTTACTCCTCGGCGGCTTAAGCCCGTTATCGACATGGATGATGATGACTATGCTGAGCAGGCTCCTGATATTTTTGCCGTGATTCGCCAAGGGGATCTTTTGGTGCATCATCCCTACGAATCCTTTACAGCATCGGTACAGGAGTTTATCACTCAGGCTGCTAGCGACCCACAGGTGTTGGCTATTAAAATGACGCTGTACCGCACCTCCGGCGACTCACCCATTGTGAAGGCGCTGATTACGGCGGCTGAGAATCGCAAGCAGGTAGTAGCCCTGGTGGAACTGAAAGCCCGTTTTGATGAGGAAAATAACATTATCTGGGCGAAAAAGCTGGAAAATGCAGGTGTTCACGTAGTCTACGGCATTGTTGGCCTTAAAACCCACACTAAAACTATGCTGGTGGTGCGGGAGGAAGGTGATGAGATCCGGCGCTACGTTCATATTGGTACAGGCAATTACAATCCCAAAACCTCAAACCTCTACAC
>JAAUUR010000204.1 GCA_012031045.1 Leptolyngbyaceae cyanobacterium SM2_5_2 | reverse complement strand
CTTCAGACCTTAAGCTAATGGTCGAGGTTGATGTCGCGATCGCTGGGACGTCTCTATCCCGACCGGCCTGCATCGTCACCATCTGGGTAAAGTAGCAATAGCCGTACTGGTACCAACTGGTCATGCCCTGGAGCAAAAAGAGCCGGTAAGCTTTGCAGACCTGGAGGGCTATCCGATTATTTTGCCCGATCGCGATCGTCAGCCGATTATCTACGACACCTATCGACGTTACACCGCTGAAGCCGGCTTTGAGCCGATAATTGCCATCGATGTTTCTACCATGGCCGACACCTTAGCGATGGTGGCGGGTGGGGTTGGGGTTGGCAATGCTCCGGTTGTACCAGGTTTAAGCTATCCAGGCGTGTCAATTTTGAGACAGGAGCCACTGTTTGAGTTTAACTATGAGTTGACTTGGGCCAATGCGGTGCCTGCGGTGGAAAGCTTGCTTAAACTATTGAAAAACACTTAGCTTAAGCCCGCTAACTGACAATTTCAATGCCATTGTAGAGACTCATCGCTTTTTCGACTCCATCAATCAGGCTTTTTTCCAGCGCCTGCACCGCCACGTTGACAACCTCATCCATCGTTTGCCGCTCTGCCTTGGAGAAATTGCCCAACACGTGGGAAACAACGGCCTGGTCGCGCTCGTCCTCCCTACGCCCGGCCCCAATGCCAATCCGCAGACGAGAGAATTCCTGGGTCTTAAGGTGGGCGATCGCTGACTTCATGCCGTTGTGCCCCCCGGCAGAACCCGATAGCCGCAGCCGCAGCTTGCCTACGGGTAAATCCATGTCGTCGTAGACAATTAGCACCGTAGCAGAGGTGAGCTTGAGCCAGTCCAACACCGCTCGAATGGATTGGCCAGAACGGTTCATAAAGGTCAGTGGTTTTAGTAAATACACTTTGTGGCGGCCCAGCGGCAAGCCTGCGCCGTATTCTCCCTGAAAGCGCCGTTCTTCTTTAAGGGAGATGGCCCAGCGTTTGGAGAGTTGGTCAATGACCTCAAAGCCAATGTTGTGGCGGGTGCCGACATACTTGGGGCCAGGGTTACCCAGCCCCACTATCAGACTGATAGGCACAGGCTGGGGAGATTGCTCCGGGGCAGAAGTTGCATTTGAGGGCGCCATAGACATTGCCAAGTCGAAGCTAAGCCACCAAATCCGACTCAGACGTGGGCGGGTTAGCCACTTCTACGGCAAGTTCAGCCTCTGGTTCCCTGCTATTCTGGGCAACCCCAGCGTCAGCACTAGCGGCAGGGGCTTTCCCACCAGAGGGATCCTCAGCCTCAGCACCAGATTCCACAATGGCGTCAACGGATTGCCTCGCTTCCTGGGGAGACAGGGCTTTGGGGGGGTCTGGCTCCAGGGAAGCTTTCATGGGGCTGGTGATGGTCTTTTCAAGCTGTTGGGCTTCCTTTTTGAATTCTTCCTCAAATTCCTTAGAGGCATCCTGAAACCCTCTAATGGCCTTACCCAGGCTGCGACCAATTTCCGGCAATTTTTTAGGCCCAAACACCAGTAGCGCTAGCACTAAAATCAGCGCCATTTCTGGCAGCCCAATCCCAAAAACATTCATGACCCCACTCCTATCGACACACGTGCAAACTACACTGCTCAGCGACCAACGGTTTGCCTAACAGTGTAGATCGTCTGCGAGGGTAAAGCCTCAACCGGCCCCAGGCCAACCCTCTTAAAAAGGGCCAGCGCAGTCAAGACTCTGCACCAGCCCTAAAGATCAATAGCGTTGGTTGCGCTAGCTGGCCGCAAAGCTACTGGCCAATGCTGCGCCAGTCCACATCAAAACTATCCAAGATGATAGAAGAATTGTAGACCTGGAGAATAATTAGCAAAAAGACGAAAAACAGACCAATGAAAACGGCCATTAACGGGGTGGTTCCCCAGCCGGGGGCAACTTTCCCATACTCAGAATTCAGGGGTCTCAGAATATCTCCCAACCAAGTCCGTTGTGCCATGGATCCTTCCGCAATCACTACTTTAATAGTTCGTAATATTATAAGATGGGTAGGCTCACCATTCTCATAAAGTTTATGGAACCTGCAACAGTTCTTATTATTTCTGTCGGAGCCGTTCTAGTGGCGGTGACCGGGTTTGCCGTGTACACCTCTTTTGGGCCGCCGTCTAAGCAATTGACGGATCCCTTCGACGAGCATGAGGACTAAGCCCCGCGGCTGCCTGGGAATCCTGCGATAGCTTAAAGCTGCCTGCGTAACCGGCAAAGTTACCCCATTCGGTGCTATGATATAAAACCTGTGTCTCAAGTGTAGTCTTGAGACATTCTTGTTTGACTTCTAGAATTTTGCTGCCCTTATCCTATGATTAAGCTCCGCCTGAAGCGTTTTGGTAAAAAAAGAGAAGCCAGCTATCGGATTGTTGCGATGAATAGTGATGCCCGTCGTGATGGCCGTCCGCTTGAGGAGCTGGGCTTCTACAACCCTCGTACTGACGAGACTCGGCTAGAAGTGCCGGCCATTATTCGCCGCTTGCAGCAAGGAGCCCAGCCGACTAAGACGGTCAAGCACATCCTAGAAAAGGCCAATGTATTTGAGCAGCTCAAGGCCCAGTCTTAGGCTTTGGTTAACGGATTTCGCCCATTAGATCGACAGCATGAGTAGCCTGACTTTAACGGTCTGGTCAAGTTCTTGGTAGAGCCTTTTTTAGACTCACCAGGTTCTTTGCGGATTGATTGTGAACAAAACCCTGTTCAGTCCAAGGTTTGGATTAGGGTCGCCTTTAGTGGTGATGAGCGGGGCAAGGTCTTTGGTCGTGGTGGCCGCAATATTCAGGCCATTCGCAATGTGGTTCGGGCTACCGCTGCGTTGTGGGGATGGTCGGCCTACTTTGATGTTTTTGGTGCCTCTGAGCAAGATTCGACGGCCGGATCCGGCCCAGGTCGCCCTGAACGCAAACCTTCCTCAAACAAGCCCAAGCCACAATTGCGACCTAAGTCATAGCCGAGTTGGTTAGTGGCTGTTTACGATTTGGCTGATGCCCTCTTCTATCCGTCTTGAAATTCCTAAACCTGAGGGGGCAATCTCACTCTCAGGCTATCGGGGTGAAAATCTCAAGCTCCTGACTCAACAAACCGGGGCTACTCTGGTCTTACGGGGTCAGGAGTTACTGATTTCGGGCACTGAGGCTAGCACTGAGCTGGCCCGTCGCCTAATTGAAGCCCTAGAGCCCATCTGGGGCCAAGGTCAGACTGTGACCAGTGCTGACATTATGACGGCTCGCCACGCCCTAGATACCGACCAACTCGCTGAACTCCAAGCTATCCACCAAGATGTAGTGGCGCGTACTCGCCGGGGTGAGGTGATTCGAGCGAAGACCTTTCGCCAAAAGCAATACATCAAATCCCTAAGAACCCACGACTTAATTTTTTGTATAGGCCCGGCGGGTACGGGTAAAACCTTTCTGGCCACGATGGTAGGGGTGCAAGCACTGCTCAATAACGAGTATGAGCGGTTGATTCTGACTCGCCCAGCGGTGGAAGCCGGGGAACGGCTGGGGTTTCTACCCGGCGATTTACAGCAAAAGGTCAACCCCTACTTGCGTCCTTTATATGATGCCCTGCACGAACTGGTGGATCCTGAAAAAATCGCTAACCTGATGGAGCGCGGCATCATTGAAGTAGCACCGCTGGCGTATATGCGAGGGCGTACCTTGAGTAATGCCTTCGTGATTTTGGACGAGGCCCAAAACACAACCCCAGCCCAAATGAAAATGGTGTTGACTCGGCTGGGCTTTCACTCTCGCATGGTAGTTACTGGCGATATTACCCAGACTGACCTACCTGACTCTCAGGCTTCTGGGTTGGCGGTAGCTCAGCAAATTTTACAGCGAGTCGATGGCATCGCCTTTTGCAAACTGGGCCAAGCCGATGTTGTGCGTCACCCGCTGGTACAGCGCATTGTGGCCGCCTACGAAATCCACGAAACTCCAAAAACAACTCGCCCTAGACCATAGCCTAGGGCGAAGCTGCACCATACTAAAGCTTTAGCCCATTAGAAACCTAACCTAGACGGTCGCCAACTGAGGTAGGGCAACGGCGGCGGCGTTTTCCGAGGTAGAACTGACCAGGCCATACACTTCTGCTGAATTGTTGGGGCTCTCAATTAGCTTAACCTTATGGAGGCTAGCTCCCAACTGCCGAATTGGCTCGTGCAGCAGATCGCGAATGTGCACAGCGATGTTTTCAGCGGTGGGTACCACTTCCGCAAAGTAGGGAATGTCTTTATTGAGAAAGGTATGGTCAAAGGGTTCTACCACGGTGTCATCAATCACCGCCTGAAGCTGGGCCAGATCTGCCAACATACCTGTGCGGGGGTCGATAACGCCTTTTACAGTGACTTCCAGATGGTAATTGTGGCCGTGGCCATGGGGGCGGGCACACTTGCCGTAAATTTCGCAGTTTTCTTCGTAGCTTAGACGGGGTGAGGCCAGCCGATGGGCGGCGCTAAAGTGAGTGCTGATCGTGAGGTAAGCTTCCATGGCATTTCCTAGGTAATCGGCCCAAAGTTCAGGATGTTCAAACAGTTGAATTTTAACAAGAGGCAAATAGGGGGCTAGCCGATCCCAAATCACCTTAGCCAGGTACTCGGTGGTGGGTAGGGTATAGGCAAATTCAGGCCAAACTTCGTTTAGATAGGAAAAATCGAGTTGGCTGGTTACCTCTCGCTTAATCACGTGTTTAACGTCTGAGAGGTTTAGCACCATGCCGTATTCATCCAATTCCCCGGCCATAGAGACAAAAGAACGTAGTTGTGACCATGCCCCGGAGCTTTGGCACAAGGGCCGAACCGCTCCTGGTTGGCAGACTCTTCTAACTCAGGCAGCCAGTAGCGGTGACTTGCAGAAAACTGCGCCCGACGATTAATAATGCAGGTCATGAATGTAAATGCGAGTTGCGAGATGTAAAGATCGGTAAACCATCGCTTATTCAGCATAGTCTAAATCAGAGCGCTTTGAGGATTGAAGCCAGCGGCTTCCTCCAGGGCAATTAGGGAAAGACCGGGCTAGCGGGCCAGTGCGGCCGTTTAAGATGGCTTCCTCTACCCGTCTATCCTGGGTAAAGATTTGCAGCACTCAGATCTCTGTCCTGAGGCTTATAAGTGCCCTTTACTAAGAGTTTGGGCCATTCGGGGCAGGGGCAAAGTTAAATCCCATGAGTTGCTGACATCAGATTAATTTTGTAAAATCAAATACAGAAACAAAAAAATATTTTGACGTTCATCTGGGCTTTCTGTCACAGCCTGACGGCTTAAGCCTGACCCCCAGACGGAAGTAAGGAGATTCTCTCCTGAAGGAACGCGCCCTGCCTGAGCAGTTGTTCATTTCTTGGTTAGACAGGAGTCGCTCTATGAAACTTTGTTATCGCGGCATTGAGTACGATTACACTCCCCCATCCCTGGAAGTTAAGGACAGTGAAATCCTTGGCTGTTACCGGGGTCGCCCTCTGCATTTTTCCTACATTAGCCATGTGACTGTTCCCCAGCCGGTGGCTAATCTAACCTATCGGGGCGTGCCCTACACCACCACAGTAGAGGGGCATGTGCGGTCTGCAACGCCGGTTGCAGCCCTACGCCAGTCGGTGTTTCAAGCCATTCAAGCGGCTGACAATTCCGGTATGCAAGCCAGACGCCATTTACTGCAAGAATCCGCCGTTGCCCACCGGATTAATATCCAACGCTCTCTGGAGCACCGTTTGGCGGTAGCCAGAGCCCAGGGTAACGAGGCCCTTGTGCAACAGCTTGAGGCCGAACAGCACCAACTGGTATAAGCCTAAGTGGAGTAACAGCCCCAAGTGAGCAGTGATCGTGATTAGTGGCTGACAATTTCAGTTTTGCTGTAGCTGGAGCAGCTCAGGGCATCTTACGAGATGCCTTTCTTTATGGGCTATTTTGAGGATGAATTGAGTCAGAACTGCCCATAGACTCCAGAGATCACTTTAATGTTCCTTAAATGTGGCGTTATGAAAGTTATTCCAATCATTTAACCAAAAGTTTATACTTCTTGCTTAACTCCTGGTGACTTTGCAATAGATAGCGTGATAGTCTCACCGACGTGTTAGCTACCTATGGATGAAAAGTAGCTATGTACTGGTAAGACGCTCGTTCAGGAGACAATTCTGATGATTAAAACCCGTAAATTAGCCTTAATTACCACCGGTTTAACCCTCGCCACCTTGGCCCTGGGGCTGCCGGTGAAGGCTGAAACCACTACCCCTGAGAGCCCCAATAGTACCGTTGAAGCCCTGGAAGGCGAAGCCGTTGACACCCTTGAAACCCTGGAGCCCACGACGGGTGAAGCGGCTCAGCCCTCTACTGGTGTAGAAGAGCTGGATGATACTCCCGCGGTTGTTGAAGACGTCACGGATTCTGAATCGGTAGACGCCGTAACTGAAACCCCTGAAACCACTGAGGACGCAACTGAAACCCCAGAGACCGTTGACGACGCAAGCGAGCTTGAGGTTTTACCTGAGGCTCCCGAAGCCCTTGAACCATCACCTGAAACCCCTGACGTGGTTGAGAAGACCCCTGGCATGTCTGAGGTCATAGACGACGCAACCGACGCTGAGTCGGTAGACGACGCAACCGAGACCCCGGAAGCGGCTGAACCAACCATCGAAATCCCGGAAGCAGTCAAGCCAACCATCGAGAGCCCCGAAGCGGTAGAACCGACCACCGAAACCCCCGAAGCCGTTGAATCAACAACGGAAACCCCCGAAGCCGCTGAGGAACCCACTGAAGCTGAAGGGGTAGAAGAGGCCAAAGATGCACCTGTTACTGGGGAAGGAAGCTAAGGCTTGAAGCGAAGCGAGCCTTAAATAGCTGTGGCCCAGTGAGACTTCAAGTCTTACTGGGCCGTGGATTATGTGGTCAGGTTGTAATGGTAAAAAGCTCTCAAGCAAGAGACCGACAGGGCATATAGCTGACTGTTTTAAGACGGCCCTAATAAGCGCCGCATAAAGCCACCCATGGCCCGGCGCATCTGCTGCTTCCGCCGCCAGCGCTGAAACTCTTGGGTGTAGCTGTATTCATTGGGGCGATAGATGCGCCAGGCATCCCAGGAAAGCTTTAGAGCCCAGGGGCCAAAGAGCAGATAAAGGAGCCAGGTCAAGCTACCACCAGTCAACAGATTGAAAACCAATACAAACCCACCAAAAATGACAAACTGCGACAGCCCATGCTGAAAGCGCTGCTTGCGCTGCCGGTCAAACAGTTTTTGGTCGGCAATTTCGTACTTCTTAACATCCCATTCTTGCTCAGCGGCGGCTAACACCTCCGCAGAAATGCCCAACTCCTCAGCAATTTCCAGCAGCTGAGCGCGGGAAAGGGCGCCAGAGTCGGTTTGGCGGGAGATCGCAAGGCTCAAAATCTGCTGAGCATCTTCCGCTGGGTATAAACACTCGTCGTTTTTGATCGCCGGATCCGTCATAAGCTCAGCCGTTGTCATCCCTTGTCTGCCAAAACCCTCTCTTCCCTTATAGACAAAATCCACGCCATTGGGGTGTGGTTGAGGTACGGGATTCCTTACGGGCTGATATCCCTTTGGTGCGTAGGTCAGGATTTCGGGAATTCTGGCCAGAGAATCTGATTCTTAACCATCGGAGTGTTGCTATGACTCAACTGGTTCCCATTCGTTTAGAGGATGGTACCGAGATCTACATGGAAGCCACAGCGGATGTTGTGGCTCCCGACTCGGCCCCAGCCCTCAGTAGTTCTGAGGTTGGTGCCGAGACCACCCGCACCTCTAAGGGGGTGAACTGGGGCGTGACTGGCCAAGCTGCTCAAGTGCACGCCGCTCAAAGCTTCAAGGCCATTGAAAGCACCATTCGCACCTATACGAACTACACCATGAACGCCTTCAAAGACATGGCTACGGCCAACGTCGAAAAAGTCATCCTGGAGTTCGGCCTCAAGGTCGGCGGAGAGGCAGGAGTTCCTTACGTTACTAAAGGCACCGCAGAAAGCAACCTGAAAATCACGGTACAGTGCTCCTTTGACCAATAAATAGGGTCAGCTTCAGGTTGCCAAGACGCCAAAAGCATCAGCCCAGTTGCAGATTACAACTGGGCTGATGCTTTTTTATGGGAAAAAATAAGGTTATGAGAGCCCAACATCGCCTATCCAAAATCCAAAATGAGCGATCCTCTGAGCCGCCTCCCGCTCACCCCTGTTCTGCCTGCCACACCGCTTCTAGGGTGAAGGGCAGTGCGGCGGCCTCTACGGAAATGGAATTAATGCCCCAGGCCACCAGATCGGCAATCAAATCTGGATAGCGCACGGGCGCCTGCCCGCAAATAGAACAGACCATGCCGCAGCGGCGGGCCTCTCGTACCAGGTGAGCCAGTGCCATTTGTACAACGGGGTGGCGTTCATTATAGGCCGAGGCGATGATCGGCTGGTCGCGATCCACCGCCAGCAACAACTGGGTGAGGTCGTTGGAGCCAATGGCAATACCCTTGACCCCGGCCTGGGCATAGGCTGGCAGCAGAAAGAGTACTGAGGGGACCTCGGCCATAATCCACAGGGCGAAATCGTCGTAGTCGGCAAGCCCAGCTTGCTGGATCAGGGGTTGGCAGGCCAGGACTTCCTCTACGGTACGCACAAAGGGCAGAATCAGCTGAAGGTTGGTATAGCCCGCCCGCTGGAGCCTGGCCAGGGCCGCGAGTTCGATCTGGAATAGACGAGCATCTACCCCATAGCTGAGGGTGCCACGCAAACCCAGCATGGGGTTTGATTCCAGTGGGGGGCTACCGGTCAAGGCTTGCCATTCGTGCGATCGCAAATCCAGGCTCCGGTAGCGCAGGGGTTTTGGCCCAAGAGCCTGGAGGATGGGCTCTAGCTGGTGCACAATGCGGCTCTCTAGTTCGGCCTCCTGCCTCTGGTTGACCCAGTCCCAGGGGTGGCGGCCCTCTAAAACTTCTAAGAGTAACCACTCTGAGCGCAGCAGGCCAATCCCAGCAATGTGCTCAATGGGTAGGTCAGCCAGGCGGCGAGTTTGGCTCAGGTTAGCCATGACCTTAGTTCGCAGCGCTCTGTAGCGGGTTGAGGACGCCGTGGATAACTCCTTCGAGAGGGCCGCTGGCTGACGCA
>JAAUUR010000203.1 GCA_012031045.1 Leptolyngbyaceae cyanobacterium SM2_5_2 | reverse complement strand
TCTCACGCGGGGGACGCGGGGAAACGCGGAGAAGGTTTAACCGTCTTTACACCAGTTATCTAGACAGCCTGGGCCTGGCGCTTCGGCGACAGGTGATTATGGCGACCTACCATCTTTGCACCCAAGTTTATCCGGAGGGCTTTCTGGCGCTGTCGGTGGGGCAGCGCGAAAAGCTTCAGAGCAGCATTCGACAGCTTGGCCTCAACGGGGCTACCTGGTTGCAGCAGCTGATGGAATCTATGGGAGCCGGGCAAGCGCGGCTTAGTTTAGAGGCCACGGCTGATCCTGATGCCTCAGTTCCAACCCCTGAGGCCGAATCAGATGCCATCCCCCTAGAAACTGCCCCATCGGATGGTGCTGACCAGCCCCGGATAGATGGGCCGCCACAAGATTCCCAGATTCAGAATGACGATGGGTTTCCGGCAATGCCAGCTTTCTATGATGGGGATGGGCTTTCACCCAGAGATGGGGGGAAGGATGCGGAGTCAGAGGACGAAGCCGACACCAACACTATGCGGTTGCCTTCGTTACTTAAGTCCATGATGATGGCGGCCCTGGCGGAGGAAATGTCGGAATCTCTGGGCGATCGCCTCTTTGTTGGGGATGACATGACCCCGACCCGACTGGCTAAACAGCACATCTTCATCGAGCAGCAAATTCGCGAGATCTTGCAGCGCGTTTCTAAGCAGGGCAATCATCTATTGCGGGCGGCTCAAGTCATCCCGAATCTGCCAGAGGCGGTGGTGGATGCGGCATCGGAAACCGATGTGGGTTCTAGCCGAGGCCGTTCGGTGCCGAATGTGCTGAGTGTGTTAGTAGCCATGGCTGCCGATATGGACGAGAACCTAGACAACGCCATAGAGCAACCCGCTCGAACTAGCGCAAGGGATGAGGATGAGGACGACGACGAGGACGACGATGAGGACGACGATGAGGACGACGACGAACCTAGAGAAGGTCTGATGACTCACCTGGCTGTGATCAACCTGCGGTTGTCGGATATTGAGTTTGCCGATGTGCAGGCCTCGCTCTGGCGGGGCAAACTGCGCAGCGCGCTGGGGCAATTGCGTAAGCTAGGGAAGCAGTATCAGAAGGCGCAGCGAGAAATGGCCATCTCAGAGGCAGAACAGGCCTGGCGGGCCGTGTGGTACGACGACACGCCGCGTTAAATGACTCAACTTCGTCCTATGGCATCTGATCTACAGACTCCTTTTCCCGACTGGGCGCGGCTGCAACGGGCGCTCTCGGTGGAAGCTGAGAGTGGTTTCAACAACCTGGTAGGCAAACAACAGACCTTTAGTGAGTTTTTGTCGGGCTGTCTGCAAAGCCCCCCCGCTGTGCTGCCTGGAGAGCAGCAGCAGTCTTGGCAAGCCCTGGCCGATCAATTTGCTGCCTACGGCGATTTAGGCTTTGCCCAGCGGCAGCACCTGGTCGCCGAAACCCGTCGCTGCTTGTACCTTACCCAACGCCTGCTAGAAAAATATACAGAAACCAAGTCCCTCAGAGCCAGGGAAAGCCCCGCCGCGGCCTATGGCTCACCCTCGCCAGCGTCCCCCACGGGTCAACCGTCCTCAGCCAAGAAGAGTGCCAAAACCAGCACCGTGGCGGGTTCAAATACCGCTAGCAGCGTCCGCTTTGGGCTGGATCAACCCATTACCTACCTGAAGGGCATTGGCCCCAAAAATAGCGAGCGGTTGGCTAAGCTGGGACTGTTCACCGTGCAGGATGTGCTGTACTACTACCCCCGCGACCACATCAACTATGCTCAGCAGGTCAAAATTGGCGACCTGGTACCGGGGGAAACGGTAACTATCGTCGGCACGGTAAAACGGGTCAACTGTTTCACCAGCCCTCGTAACTCAAAGCTCACTATCTTTGAGCTACATCTGTCTGACGGCAGCGGTTCTCTGAAGCTGAATCGCTTTTACCCCGGCCATCGCTACAGCGCCCCCAGTTGGCAACAGCAGCAAAAGCGGCAGTATGCCCAGGGGGCGATCGTGGCCGCTTCTGGGCTGGTCAAGCAGAGTAAGGTGGGCGTTACGTTGGAGGATCCCCATCTGGAAGTGCTGGATAGCCTCAGCGACCAGATTGAGTCCCTCACGATTGGTCGTCTGGTGCCAGTGTATGCGCTGACGGAAGGCGTACCGGCAGATTTAGTCCGCAAGGCCGTTGCCGCTTCGCTGCCAGCGGTGCCAGAGCTTCAGGATCCCCTGCCGGTGGATGTGCGCCAGCGCCATGAGCTGATGGCGGTGGGGGAGCGATCGCCCAAATCCACTTCCCTAATGACGAAGATCACCTAGCCAAGGCCCGCCGCCGCCTGGTGTTTGACGAATTTTTCTACCTGCAACTGGGGCTACTGCGCCGTCGCCAGCAGCAGCAAGCCCAGCAAACCGACATTACCCTGGCTCCCACCGGAGAACTGATCGACCGGTTCTATGGCATCATTCCCTTCCGCTTTACCGATGCCCAGCAGCGCGTAGTCAACGACATCCTGGCCGACCTGCAAAAGCCAGTGCCCATGAACCGCCTGGTGCAGGGGGATGTGGGCTCTGGGAAAACCGTGGTGGCGGTAGTAGCCGTTCTGGCCGCTATCCAGGCAGGGTATCAGGCGGCTCTGATGGCCCCCACCGAGGTGCTGGCCGAGCAGCACTACCGCAAGCTGGTGGAGTGGTTCAACCAGCTGCACCTGCCGGTGGAGTTGCTCACCGGCTCTACCCGCGCCGCCAAACGTCGCCAACTGCTGGGGGAACTGGCCACCGGGGAACTGCCCATCCTGGTGGGCACCCACGCGCTAATTGAAGATCCGGTGCAGTTCAATGACCTAGGCCTGGTGGTGATCGACGAGCAGCACCGCTTTGGCGTACAACAGCGGGCCAGGCTGATGCAGAAGGGAGCCAACCCCCACGTCCTCACCCTCACCGCCACGCCCATCCCCCGCACCCTCTCGCTGACCCTGCATGGGGATTTAGATGTCAGCCAGATCGATGAACTACCGCCGGGGCGCAAGGCCATCCAAACCACCCTGCTAACCAGTAAAGAGCGCCCCCACGCCTACGACCTGATTAAACGCGAAATAGCCCAGGGTCGCCAGGTGTACGTGGTGCTACCGCTGGTGGAAGAGTCGGAAAAGCTGGATCTCAAATCCGCCGTGGACGAGCACCAGCGGTTGACCGAGGTGATTTTCCCAGAGTTCAAGGTGGGATTGCTGCACGGGCGCATGTCCTCCGCTGAAAAGGACGCCGCCATCACCGCCTTTCGCCAGGGCAAAACCCACATTCTGGTGTCTACCACGGTGGTGGAAGTGGGGGTAGACGTGCCCAATGCCTCTGTAATGCTGATTGAACACGCCGAGCGGTTTGGCCTGTCTCAACTCCACCAGCTGCGGGGTCGGGTCGGGCGAGGAGCGGCCCAGTCCTACTGCCTGCTGCTGAGTAGCAGTCGCAGCGAAACCGCCCTGCAACGGCTTAAAGTGCTGGAGCAATCCCAGGATGGCTTCTTCATTGCCGAGATGGATCTGCGCTTTCGTGGCCCTGGGGAGGTACTGGGCACCCGCCAATCGGGCCTACCTGACCTAGCCCTGGCCAGTTTAATTGAGGATCAGGATGTGCTGATGTTGGCTCGCCAGGCTGCAGAATCCATCCTGCAAGAAGACAGCACCCTCAACCGCTGGCCCCGCCTGGCAAAGGAACTGCAACGCCGCTACGACAAGCTCATGGGCGGAGCAATTATGACTTAAAGGGCAAAAGGCAGAGGGCAAAAGGCGGAAGGCGGAAGGCGGAAGGGAAAAAACTATGGATCTCAGGTTGGTGGTGCGATTGATAGGAGGCCGGTTTTGCCTAAACGGCACCCGGTTCAATGTGTTACGTTTCATCACCGCGCCTGGCTGCGTAGTGGCTTTATAGGCCGAAATCTCTAACTATCCTTAAAATTTGGGCATAGCGTTTAACGGATAAGGTTTTAAGACCAAGAACTAGGCCATCCTATGTACCTGAGAGCTAAACAAGACACCTATTTCAAAAAAAGCCCCAATCAGGCCAGTGTATTATCGGAGGCTGACAAGGTTTTGGTAGCTTCCGGCCAAACCATCGATATTCAATACTATGTTGACCTGGGCGATCACTGGCAGGTGGTGCTAGCGGCTCCGACCCTAGGAGATAGCACTACCCTGACCTGGTTTGTGTACGAGCCCGATGTTGAACTCAAGTCTTCAGTAACGCTCACGGTTACCAGCGACACGCTGTTTAAGCAAGAACCAAAGCTCTCTAGCCAATTGAATAATGCTCAAAAGGTTCTGGTCAAAGGTGGAACTCAGTACGAGCTGTTGAGCTATCTACCCGCGGCTAGCAATCACCTTAAAATCACTTTAGCCGGAGCCAACCTAGGCCCAGATAAGCGCCACACTTGGTACGTGTACCAGCCTGATGTCAAGGTGTCAGGTAGCCGTCAAGAACTCAAGGTGGTTAGCGATACGCTCCTTAAATCGCAACCCCAGCTCTCCAGCGAACTCGGCGCTAGCGACAAGGTATTCCTCAAAAAAGGAACCACCTTTTTACTCAACTCCTACGGTGAGGTTGAACGTAACCATCTCAAAGTATCTCTGGAGGGAGCTTTTTTAGGTGCCCAAAATCGAAATACCTGGTACGTCTACATCCCCGATGTGGAAGTGGCGGGCAATCTTCCCGGCAACCAGCCGAATGATACGGCGTCATCAAAGCAGCTCGCCAGCCCTAAGGATCTGGGAAAAGCGATGCGGTTTCCGGGGCTAAGCACGGTTTACTACACCAACTACCCCATCATCTGGAAAACCCAGAACGGCGAGCCCGGTAACTTTACCTGGGGCGAGGCCACCCACAATGGGACTCGCATCCCCGAACACAAAAACGTCGTTTACGGCATCGTCAGAGTGGCGCAAGCCCTGGAAGACATTCGCCAGCTCTACGGCAGCAGAGCCATTACTATCAACTCCTGGTATCGTCCCAAGGCTATTAATGCTGCCGTAGGTGGGGCAAGTTTATCCCGTCACCTCCAGGGCGACGCGGTGGACTTTACTATCGCAGGCATCCACCCCTACGATGTCTACAAACGCCTAGACGGTTGGTGGGGCAGCCGGGGGCGGATTGGCTAGCTCCTCGGTGTTTACCCATATTGATATGCGCGGCTACCGGGCACGCTGGTCCTACGGGTATTGACCCAGAAAAACGCTCCCGTGAACTGCTAAAGAATTGCTAGCTCCGTAAGTGGGGCTGTCTGTGTTATTCTAGATGAGCACGATTTTTGTGCGTCGGGGCGTAGCGCAGCTTGGTAGCGCACTACTTTGGGGTAGTAGGGGTCGTGGGTTCAAATCCCGCCGCTCCGATTTTGGGAGAGACTGGGTTTCCTATTTTGGATCTCAGTCTTTTCGTTTAAGGGCAATGGGGTTAAACGCTGATACCCTAGGGATATGGCAACCGACGGCATGGTTAGGATGCAGTCTCTATGATCAACACCTCCACAATTGCCATTGATGGTGCTCAAACTTTTACCCACGCTGGTCTGACCTGGGTGCAATTCAAGGCTTTGCAAGCTGCCTTTACAGACTCGCTAGGTGTGCGTGTGTCTTACTATCAGGGAGAGGTTGAGCTTTTGGCCGTTTCTCCAAAACACGGCATTATTGCTGGTAATTTAGGGTTTTTGCTAGAGCTATGGATGCTGGAACACGGCATTGACTTCATCGCCACCGAGGATATGACTGTTGAGCAGGAAGGCATTGTGAGTGCCCAGGGTGATAAGTCCTACTGCTTTGGCAACCGCAAAGAACAGCCTGATATGTCCATTGAGGTTGTCATGACTGGTGAGGGCCAAACAAAATTGCAGCGCTATGCGGCTTTAGGGGTGCCTGGAGTTTGGTTTTGGCAAAATGGCCGCATTACCCTGCATCAACTCGTAGAAAGAACCTACGGCCCAATTGATGAAAGTCAATTTGTGCCAGGGCTAGATTTAGCACTGTTAGCCGAGTGTGCGGTTATCGAGAGTCGGGCTCAAGCCCTGCAAAGATTTAAGTCGCTATCGGTAGAACGTTAACGAAAGAGCCGCAACGACATAGATGAGTGATTTCCTAGCTGAGGATGGAGAACCATGGCTTTCTCACACGCCATTGATGCCACCAAGATGCAGAGCTACGTTGATACGGCCCGTCGCCGTCAGCAAAAGCATCAGGAGAATCTGCGTCAACGCCAGCAGCAAGGGCTTAAACTTGCCCACCTGGCGGCGCAAATTCTGCGAGGGGAGTTTGAGGTACATCGTGTTGTTTTGTTTGGATCTGTTCTCAGCGAAGACACGTTCCACGAAACCTCGGATCTAGACCTGGCGGTTTGGGGCTTGCCTCCCTCAGACTATATCAAAGCAGTGGCCCGGCTTATGGAACTGCCGGAGTTCTCCATTGACTTGGTGGAAGCTGAGATGGCCAGTACTTACCTGCGAGAGGCCATAGCCCAGGGACTAGACCTATGAGCAAGTACGGCGTGCTAGTGGCGCGGCTCCAGAACGAGCTTAGAACCCTAGATAAGGTGGTTATGACGGCCCAGTCACAGGTCAAAAAGGCTGAGCAAACTGACGATAGTGATTTCTACCAGGCTGCGGCTCTGAGCCTGCAGAACTATTACATGGGAGCAGAGCGCATGTTTGAAGAAGTGGCTAAACAGATCGATCAGGCGATGCCAACAGGGGCGAACTCTCACCGCGAGCTTTTGGAACAAATGGGCTTAGACATTCCAACGACACGGCCAGCCTTGCTGTCTGCCAATGCCGTTGCCCAGGTGAATAATTATCGAGCCTTTCGCCATGTGGTAATTCACCGCTATGGGTTTGAGCTACAGGCAGATCGGGTGGCGGCCCTAGTTGAGCAGCTAGCGGCCTGCCATGCCGCCATAACTCAAAATGTTCAGCACTTTTGTCAGTTCTTACTAGAACTAGACCAAACCCTATGAGGGTATAGCCGCTACAGCCATTCCCTTACCCGCATCAAAGCTAACCCGGTAAGAGAATGACTGATGGTTGTTGCACCCGTGCTTTTTGATGGCCTATAGCTCGCCGCAGTCAGCGATCACAACGGGCTGGGAAGTTTGCCCGCTGTTGCTGCCCACTTGCTCCATAGCGCTGACCACATCCATGCCTTCTACCACACTGCCAAACACCACGTGCTTGCCATCTAGCCAGGGGGTGGCCACGGTGGTTAAAAAGAACTGAGAGCCGTTGGTATTGGGGCCAGCATTGGCCATACTCAGGAGGCCAGGGCTAGTGTGCTTGAGGGTAAAGTTTTTCGTCGGCAAAATTTGGCTCCGTAAATGGACTCGCCACCCGTGCCGTTGCCACGAGTGAAGTCTCCACCCTGGCACATAAATTCGGGAATAATGCGGTGAAAACTGGAGCCTTTGAAGTGCAACGGCAGGCCCGACGTGCCGTTACCTTTTTCGCCGGTGCAGAGAGCCCGGAAGTTCTCAGCGGTTTTAGGCGCTACGTCAGCCCGCAGCTCCATGACAATGCGGCCAGCGGGCGCACCGCCAATGGTGATATCAAAAAAAACTCTTGGATTCGTGGATTCAGTCATAGTTTGTTACATCAGGTCTACCCCTTGCCATTAACCCATAGTTTGACCGAAAGCTCAAAGAAAAAGCTCATTGAGGTAGCGGTTAAAAGCCTTATTGCAGTAGCGGCTAGGAATAGCGAGAGCTGAGGCTACAGGTTAACCCAATCACATCGTGAAGCATATCCTGGTGCATCATCGCCCGATCAACCCGCGACTGAATTTGGTCTGGAGACAGGGGTTCGCCATTGGCGTAGATTTCTAGCCAGCGCTGGGTGATTTCGGCGGCAGACTCTGGCCAGTGATGAGCCATATCCACCCCAGGCGGCTGAGGATTTAGGTCAAACCCTGGCAAATTGAGGTCTGTCATTAGATGGCTGACCTTGGGATCGTAACTTAGGGCAAAGCAGCGGCAGCCCGCCGCCGCCGCCATGATTAAGGCGTGAAGGCGCATACCAATGACCATCTCAACGCCACGAAACAGCCCCTTCAACTGGCGTGGGTTAGCCAGCGCATAGATATGGCTGGGGCCAGGCAGTCGAGGCTGGATATATTCAGCAATGGGGAGATCCTTCGACGGTTGGAAGGGAACCAGCAGCACACAGGTACCCGTGGCCTTTTGAAACGACACCAGGGCCTGGGTGAGTTGGTCAAGGCGAAACTCGGTAAGCCAGGGATGGGGCCGTAGCGCTAGAGCCACTCTGGGCGCGGGCAAATCCCACAGCCCTTCTACAGTGGCCGATTCTAGCGCCCAAACCGGATCGGGAGCTTGCATACCCGGCACCTGCCAGCGGGCCAGCCACACCATAGATCCACTATCTCTGACGCTGACGGCGTTACAGTGCCCTAGCGCGTAGCGCCCCAGAGCCCGACTCACTGGATGATTCAGAGGCCCAATGCCCTGACCCCAGGCAATGGTTTTCAGGCCCATCCACTGAGCTAGCACCATCAAACCGCCATAGTATATGGAGTTTTGTAGGCTGGTGGCATCCTGAAGCAAACTGCCGCCCCCCCAAACAAAAACGTCCGCCCCCCCGTAGTGCTTGAATCACTGAGCCCAGTTGCTTACGAGGTACGGCGCTGACGCCATAGCGTTGAGTTGTTTCAGCTGGGTTACCGGATAACACAATCGGCTCAATCGAAGCTGGCAGCATTTGCAGCAATGTCGCCAGTAGCGCCTCATCGCCGCCATTGCCCATGCCGTAATATCCGCAAAGCACTGCTCGCATTCTGTTACCTGCCCGGGGAGAGCGCTGTATCCTAACCCCTTTCTTCTCTACAATAGAGGCTGTTGTCACCGATCTGACGCCCCATGCACGCCCTCTCTCTGCCCACCTGGATGATCCACATTTCGAGCGTGCTGGAATGGATGGCGGCCATGTGGTTTATCTGGCAGTTTGCCGCTGTCACCCAGCGTCTGGTCTGGCGGTGGCTGGCGGTAGGGATGTTTCCGGCTCTGGTGAGTGCTATGGCGGCTTGCACCTGGCATTTTTTTGACAATAACCCCGGCTTTAGCTGGCTGGTTACCCTCCAGGCCGGCCTAACCGTGGTCGGCAACGTCACCCTCTGCCTGGCCGCCTGGT
>JAAUUR010000202.1 GCA_012031045.1 Leptolyngbyaceae cyanobacterium SM2_5_2 | reverse complement strand
GTTGAAGCCCCTGGCCCAACGTCACCAGATGCCCCGTGGTGCTGATGGGCAAAGCTGGCGTGCCCATCACCAGATGCCCGTGCTGATGGGCACGCTTCGCTTTGCCCATCCTACATCCCGGCCTTCTGCCTTCACTCTTCAGCCTTCTGCCTTTGGTAAAACGCCAGGTGGGTGGTGCCGTAGCGCTTCTGGCGGATTAGCTCCAGCCCGTCGATTTCTCCGACCGTCCATCCTTCAGCCCCGTGCTCTACGGCAATTTCGCCGGTTGGGGTGAGCAGGTTAAACCGGGCGATTCGTTCTAACACCGGCTGGTAAAGGTCGCTGGTGTAGGGCGGGTCGAAATAGATCAGGTCGAAGGGTTGGTTTTTGAGTCGAGAAAGCTGCTTGACCACATCCCCCTTAAACAGGCTGAAGGTTTGGTCGGGCCGGGCAACTTTTTGCCAGTTCTGGCGAATGACGGCGTAGGCGTCCGTCGATTGCTCAATGCCAACCACCTCAGATGCCCCGCGACAGAGGGCTTCGGCCCCCATTGCGCCGCTACCGGCACAGAGGTCGAGCCAGCGGCAGTCCACGACTCGCCCCTGCCAGATGTTGAACAACGCCTCCCGCACCCGCGCTGGGGTGGGCCGGGTTTCTAAGCCGGGCAGGGTTTTAAGGGCGCGATTGCCGTAGACACGCAGCATGGTTAGCCCCCTACTTTTCCGTACTGATCAGCCCGTTTCTGGCACCCCTTCTTTGCGTCACCAACGCCACAAAATTCGCCAGCATGGTCAACCCCGCCGGGGCGGATTTTTCCGGGTGGTACTGCATGGCCATGATATTGTCTTTGGCGATCGCCGCCGTCACCGTCTGGCTGCCGTGGGTAGTGGTCGCCGCCATCACCGTTGCATCCGCAGGCTCAGCATAGTAGGAGTGGACAAAGTACACCCAATCCCCGGTTTGAATGCCCTGCCAGAGGGGCATCTGCGGCTGGGTCAGGGTGAGCTGATTCCACCCCATGTGGGGAATGGTGATGCCGGGTTCTTTTGCGAATTTTTTTGATGTGGCCCGCAATCAGCCCTAACCCCGGCTCCTGGCCTTCATCGCTATAGTCAAACAAAAGTTGCAGACCCAGGCAAATCCCCAAAAAGGGCTTGCCGCTGGCGATTTGATCTTTGATGGGTTGCACCAAGTCCCGCGATCGCAGGTGCTGCATGGCCGGGTCAAAGGCCCCATCACCGGGTAACACCAGGGCATCGGCGGCAGCTAAATCAGCCACCTGGTCGGTGATCGTGGGTTCGCCTCCGGCAATGGCCAACCCCTTGCAGGCCGAGTGCAGATTGCCCATGTCATAGTCAATCACAGCGATTTTAGCCATAGCGCCTTGGGGGGTGGGGGTACAGACTTTATCCTACAGGGTTGCGCAATTTTGGATTTCCCCTCTTGGGAGGGGCAGGGGTGGGTTGGGTGATTTTGGAATTTTGAGTTTCTCCTGCTGGGAGGGGCAGGGGTGGGTTAAGTTAGGGGCTGGATGTTGCCAGTTGCACCATAAACTCCTGGTGTTCTGGGGATTGCAGGCCGGTTTGCAAGACGTCAATACCTGGGCCATATCTCCCGCTAGCATGGCATCCACAGCTAGCCACAGCCCTGGAAAGCGGACGCTCCGCAGAATGCCATCCCCATCCACCGGCAAACTTTGATAGGTGCCATCGGTGAGGCGGTACCAGGCGATTTGGCTTTCAAACACCTGCCAGACCAGGTACTCGGTTACGCCATTGCGGCGGTAAGCTTGTTTTTTGTCTCCCAAATCAATGGCGGCGCTGCTGGCGGCAATCTCAATCACCAGTTCGGGTGCGCCTTCCAGATAGCCCTCGGCAGTGAGGCGGGTCTGCCCGCCAGCGCTCTCGTCTATCAGCAGCACGATGTCGGGTTGGGGCTCGTTGTCGAGGTCGAGTTGAACGGTAGGTTCTAAGCCCGAACGAGTACCCGGCGTAAAGGCGACATAGGTACCTAACCAGGTATCTACTCGACTATGGGGCTCGGCATGCTGTTGAAAGCGTAGGGGCGAGGCTACGTAGACGACTCCTTCGATCAGTTCGGCTTTGGAGATAGGTGAAGCAGCGTAGCGGCGCTCAAACTCTGGGCGAGTGAGGCGATCGCCGCTTTCTAAGGGCGGTGTTTGGGGAGTAACCGCTGTGGAGGAATTGCGCGGGTGGGTCGTCATTGGGCGAGGTTGAGTAGGGTAGTTCTATGCTACTGGCGAATTTAGGCTCTGCGGGGGTAGGAGTTAGGAGTCAGGAGTTCAGAAGGTGGCCAACTCCTGAATTCCTGATTCTGAGGATTGACAAAACGTTAGGGGCAGGTGGGGTGCAACGCAGAGTCACCCAACGCCAAAGCTAGCTTTGTTGGGTTCTGCTAGCGCGCCACCCAACCTACTCAATAGCAGGTACTTCATCAGGTTTTGTCAGTCAGCTCCTGATCTCTTGATCTCCACAAACTCAATCAAAGCCCTATCTCTTCTAGCCCAGATGCCGGGAACTGTGAAACAATTTCACCAGGGGAAAGCATGACGGAGAATACATCAGTGTTTTTCTAAAGACCTATGACAGAGCAACCGCCGGAACATGCCTTAGAGCCTGCACCGAATAAGGGGATTGTGGCCTTTGAAATTGTCGCTATGGCGGCATCGGCAGGGGGCTAAATGCTCTTTCTGAGATGTTAGGTGGTTTACCCGCAGACTTCCCAGCGGCCATTGTGATTGTGCAGCACCTTGACCCGCGCCACCAATCGCTGATGGCGGATATCCTCAGTTGGCGCACCCCTCTTGCGGTTAAGCAGGCGGAGGAGGGCGATAGGGTATAGGTCGGTAGGGTCTATATCCCCACCTAATCGGCATTTGCTAGTCAACTCCGATGGCACCCTGGCCCTCAATCAGTCAGAATTGGTTCACTTTGTTCTCCCCTCGGCGGATCTACTGTTTGACTCGGTGGCGGCCAGCTATCAGGCTGGGGCGATTGCTGTAGTATTGTCTGGCACGGGCAAAGATGGGGGCATGGGTGTGCAGGCCATAAAAAAATGGGTGGCACCGTCATCACTCAGGACGAAGCCACCGCTGAGTTTTTTGGTATGCCTGGAACGGCCATTCAAACTGGATCAGTAGATTTCATTTTGCCGTTGTCGGACATTGCCCCCGCGTTGATTACCCTAGTGACCGACAATAATCCTTAAAATTCAAAAATAATCCTTAAAAAGGACGGCTCATTTTCATATCGCCCTTTTATATCGGCGTGCTATTTTCTAAGAGAAATAACGGTGGTAGTCAGGTCATTTCTAGCCTTTGTGAGATATCTTTCATGGTCTCAAGTCCTTGGCTGGACGGGTTTATGCACATACCCCAGTAATCTAGGAAACCAGCCATGACGGCGGACAACGACGATCAAGTTTTTGAAGAACTGCTGGAATACCTGCGGCGATCTCGCGGATTTGACTTCACGGGCTACAAGCGCTCTAGCTTGATACGACGAGTGCGCAAGCAGATGCAAACCCATGAGATGGATTCCTTTGCTGAGTACTTAGATTATCTACAAGTTCGTCCCGAAGAATTTCTACCCCTGTTTAACACAATTTTAATTAACGTTACCAGTTTTTTTCGCGACGCAGGGGCCTGGAAATATCTACGCAACCAGGCTCTACCCCGCCTGCTTAGCGGTAAACTCGAACACTCCCCCATTCGCATTTGGAGTGCGGGCTGTGCCTCTGGAGAAGAAGCCTACACACTGGCTATGATCTTGGCAGAATCGCTGGGGGCAGAGCAGTTTCGTCAGCGGGTCAAAATCTACGCTACCGATGTAGACGAAGACGCCCTCACCGATGCCCGCCACGCTATGTACAGCACCAATGCGTTGCAGGGCTTACCCATCGAGCTTCGCGATAAGTATTTTGAGCCTCTGGCCGACCACTGGGTGTTTCGGGCCGATCTGCGGCGGGGGGTGATCTTTGGTCGCCACGATTTAGTGCAAGACGCACCTATTTCACGGCTCGATTTATTAGTCTGCCGCAACACGCTGATGTACTTTAATTCTGAAACCCAGACTAAGATTTTGGATCGATTTCACTTCGCCCTTAACGATACCGGTATCTTATTTTGGGCAAAGCCGAAATGCTGCTGACCCACGCCAATTTGTTTACCCCCATTAATCTCCCGCACCGGATTTTTCAGCGGGTACCCAAGAACAATCGTCGAGAACGGTTGCTGGCCTTTTCTAAAATTGGAGAAGACATTATCGGCAACGGGATTACCCAATATGTTCATCTGCGGGAGGCCGCTTTTGACAGCACCCCCTACGCCCAAATTGTGGTGGATCACAACGGTAATTTGGTCTTGGCTAACGCCCAGGCCAGGTCTCAATTTGGCCTTAATTTTCTCGACCAGGGGCGACCTCTGCAAGATTTAGAAATCTCCTACCGTCCGCTAGAGTTACGCTCGCTCATTGAGCAAGTCTACCAAGATCGCAGCCCTATAACGGTTACTAACGTGGCCCGGCACCTGCGAGAGGATGACGTGCAGTACCTGGATGTGCAGATCATGCCCCTGGAAGATCAGGAGGGTGGCATGATTGGTGTCAGCATCACCTTTGTGGATATGACCCGTAACCACGAATTGCAGGCTGAACTCCAACGGACTAATCAGGAACTAGAAACCGCCAACGAAGAACTCCAGTCCAGCAATAGAAGAACTGGAGACCACCAACGAAGAACTCCAATCCACCAACGAAGAGCTGGAAACTACCAACGAAGAACTCCAGTCTACCAACGAAGAACTGGAGACCATGAACGAAGAACTTCAGTCCACCAACGAAGAACTCCAAACCATCAATGAAGAACTCCGCCAGCGCACTGCCGACCTGAACCAGGTCAATGCCTTTTTGAATTCCATTTTGGCCAGTCTGCAGGCTGGGGTCGTAGTGGTAAATCCACAGTTCAATGTCCTAAGCTGGAATCAGGAGGCTGAAAATCTTTGGGGTTTGCGCTCAGAAGAGGTGCGGGGAGAATCGCTGTTGAGTTTAGATATTGGCCTACCTATAGACCAGTTGCCAGAACCCATTCGCAATTGTTTAACCGGGCAAACCGACCAGCAAGAACTGGTGCTCAATGCCACCAACCGGCGGGGGCGCACTATCCAATGCCGGATTAGCTTCAATCCGCTAATTGGGATGGATCAAGAACGCCAGGGGGTGATTTTGCTCATGGAGGACATAGAACCATGAACTCAGACGACGACCCAGACACTCGCCTACAGTCTCTAGCCATCCATGTACCCGGTATGCTGTACCAGTCGTGCGTCAGGCCGATGGCACTGAGGTTTTTACCTACGTTAGCCCTGGCTGTCGCCACCTGTATGAAGTAGAGCCAAAGACTCTGCTAAATGATTTCGGGCAGGTTTGGGCCATTATTTACCCCGACGACCGAAACCGAGTCAACCAGGTCAATCATCAGTCGGCCCAGCGGCTCGAACGCTTTAACATTGAGTTTCGGCTGTGCACCCCTTCTGGCGGAGTGCGGTGGGTGCGAGCCATTTCCCAGCCAGAGCGGCAAGCCAACGGAGATGTGGTTTGGGATGGCTTTGTGGTGGACATCAGCGACAGAATTCAGCTAGAAGCCGAACGCAAACTGGCCGAAACTGAGCTGCGACAGAGCGAACAATTACTGCGGCTGGCCCTGACCGGTGCCCAGGCGGGCTCCTGGGTTTGGGATGTGCCAACCGGTCACCTCTCCTGGTCGTTAGAAACCTATTACCTGTAGGGCCTGGACCCGGCCAAGGGCGTACCTCAGTATGAAGACTGGTATAACCACATCCTGCATCCTGACGATCTCCAGCGGGTGAGTCACGAGATCTCTGAAGTATTTGAACAACGCTTGCCAGAAATTCAGCTTGAATTTCGCATCCGCCATCCCCAACTGGGGGTTCGTTGGATGCTGAGCCTGGGGAGCGTTACCTTCAATCAGGCCGGCGACCCGATTCGGTTAAGCGGCATCAACCTCGACTTTACCGAGCATAAACAAGCCGAGGTATCCCTCTTAGCCAAGCAGGGGGTAATTGAACGCATCAATGAAGAACTCCAATCTTCTAACCAGGAGCTAGAAACTACCAACGAAGAGCTGCAATCCACCAACGAAGAACTGCGCATCATCAATGACCTACTGCGCCAGCGCACCACCGACCTTAACCAGGCCAATACCTTCCTGAATTCAATTTTGACCAGCCTAAAAGCGGCCATGGTGGTGATTAATACCCAAAGCATTATTCGCAGTTGGAACTACGAAGCTCAAAACCTCTGGGGGCTATGGGAAAAAGAGGTGTTAGGCACCTCGTTATTTGATCTAGACACTGGCTTGCCGGTAGCCCAACTCCAGGAACCCATTCACGCCTGCTTAAGCGGGCAACCCTTTCAACAAGTCCTCATTCTAGAGGCGATTAACCGCCGGGGACGATCGATTCAGTGCCGGGTTAGCCTCCATCCCCTCATTGGCGAGGAGCAAGACCAGCAGGGAATTATTCTATTAATGGAGGAAATTAAATGAGAATAAAGGCCGGTTCAGTAGATTGAAAACACGCTTTCTGGCCGTGAGTTGCCCCCTCTCCCCCCTCAATCCCCCTCTCCCCAAAATGGGGCAGAGGGGGGAAGCTAGAAGCCGCTTTCTGGCCCCCTCTCCCGACCTGGGAGAGGGGCTGGGGGAGAGGGCTGGCAGGGGCTTTGTGATCTACTGATGTTGGGTGAAACGCAGTGGAACCCAACCTACGCCATTACAGGTTTTGTCAGCTAATTAGGAATAAAGCCGGATAACCTCCCCTATTGACCGTAAGTATATAAACTAGATCCAGGTCCAGATAGGAAAACCATAGATTTTAATCTGGACTTGGTATAAAACGCCTGACCGCATGGAGCCAACCATGAGCCTAGATCAGCAAATTCAGTCGGCCCAGGAACGATTACAGCAAATTCAGCATCAGGCGGAGGGGAATACCGGGAACAGCCCCCTACTGGCTACAGCGATTACTGAACTTGCCGTTGCCCTAGAAGAGTTACACGCCGCCACAGAAGAACTGCATCTCCAAAATGAAGAACTTCTGGCTACCCACCAAACCCTAGCCGAAGAACGACAGCGTTACCAAAACCTGTTTGATTTTGCCCCCGATGCCTACATTGTTACCAACCTACAGGGCGTTATTGAAGCGGTGAATGGGGCGGCGGAGAAATTGTTGAACATCCGCCGCGATGTGGCCCAAGATAAACCCTTAATTGTGTTTATTGCCGAAGCCGATCATAACTTTATTTATGAGCAACTGGATCGAGTTGTGCGGTGGGGGCAACATCAGACAGCGCGGGCTTTGGCTCAAGATTTGCAACGGCAGAATCTGGCCAGATCAGCCAATATTCTGTTGCAGGATCACGAAATTTTTATCCAGCCTAGGGATGGGATTGCTGTTACCGTTTCACTAGCGCTTTCAGCGGAATTCAACTACCAGGGAGAACCGGTCGGCCTGCACTGGTTGCTGCGAGATTTGCGTGATCGCAAACAGGCTGAGCAAAAAATCCGTACCCAGGCTACTTTGTTAAATCTGGTTCCCAATGCCATTTTTGCCTTTGACTTGAACCATCAAATTATCTACTGGAACCAGGGAGCTAGCCAACTGTACGGCTGGTCGGCCACCGAGGTCATGGGGCAATCGGTAGATAGCCTGGTATACCAGAACGTTGCTCAGCTTGCTCAGATCAAGACCACCCTGCTAGAAAAGGGAAAGTGGCAAGGTGAGGTTTGTAGAATCCTGTCTGAAGGTCAGAAAGTGACGTTAGAAGCGCGCTATATTCTAGTGCGAATTAACGCTGGGCAATCCCAGGCTATTCTTGCCGTTGAAACCAACATCACCGAAAAAAACAACTAGAAGTTCAGTTCTACCATGCTCAGCGCTTGGAGAGTCTGGGCATTCTCACCAGCGGTATTGCCCACAACCTCAATAATGTTTTTACGCCTATTTATGGAGTTGCTCAACTCCTAACCCAACCCAACTCAAAACTGGATGCAGAATCTAGAGCCATGATGAAGCTCTTAACCAAGAGTACGGAACGGGGCATAGGCATGGTCAAGCAAATTCTGGCGTTTACCAGAGGTGCCGACCAGCAGACTAGCCTGGTTGATATGGCCGCTTTAGTAAAGGAAGTTGTAAGCGTTATTCAACAGATATTCCCTCAATCAATTAGAATTCGGCAGCACATCCCTGCCCAAGCGGCCTGGTTAGTATTAGCTGATTTTAACTATCTAAATCAGGTGTTGATGAATCTCTGCATTAATGCCCGTGATGCCATGCCCGATGGTGGTGTGCTTTCCCTAAGCATAGAAACATTTTTTGTTGATGAAGACTTTGCTAACGCCAACTTAGGGGCCGAAGTGGGTGACTACGTTGTAGTGACCATTGCAGATACTGGCACTGGCATATCGCCAGACGTAATCGATCATATTTTTGACCCATTTTTTACTACTAAAGAACCTGATAAGGGTACTGGGTTAGGGCTTTCAACTGTGCTGGGTATTGTTAAAAACTATGGCGGGTTTTTGCAGGTTTTCAGCGAAGTGGGGCAAGGCACTCAGTTTAAGGTGTATTTGCCTCAAGCCCAAGGCGAGGAAATTTCTTGTGGCCTACCAGAAGAACCAATCTATGGAGATTGGGAGACTATTTTGCTGGTCGATGACGAGGTGAATGTACAACTAAGCATCCACGCGCTGCTAGAAAGTTACAACTACGTTGTGCTATCGACTAATAGTTCTTTGGCTGCTCTTGAAACCTATGCTCAGTATCAAGACGATATTGGCGCTGTCATTTTAGATATTGGTATGCCTACTCTGGATGGCTTTGGTCTAATTCAAAGGCTAAGGGAAATTAATCCGGCGGTTAAGATCATGGCCATCAGTGGGTTGCCATCTAACCAGGAGAAGGCTTTAGCCGCTGGGGCAATGGTGTTTTTAGCGAAACCCTTCAGCTTAAATGAATTGCTGAGAGAGCTTTATGGGTTAGTTTATGGTCATGGCTTGGAGGTGTAAGGAGTTAGGAGTCAGGAGTTAGGAGTTAGGAGGTAGGAGTTAGGAAGTTACAGGAGTCAGGAGGTACGGAGGTAGGAGGCCAG
>JAAUUR010000201.1 GCA_012031045.1 Leptolyngbyaceae cyanobacterium SM2_5_2 | reverse complement strand
ACTCATCCCCCCCACTTACCTACCTTGCCCCCCCCATGCCCCTCCCGCCATTCTCCAAATTCGTCCCCCTCCCATTGCCCCTGGTCTATGGGTGGCCCCCACGCCAAATGGTGAGGCAGACTTTTCCCAGGCTCTAGCCCAGGCTGGAGCAGAGGTGACCATTCTAACCACCGACTCCAACGGCGATGTGGGGCAGCTACCGCTGGACGTGCCGTTGGCCCAGCCGGTCAAGGAAAATGGTTACACTGTGTGGTACTTTCGCTGTTCACCCTTTCGGCGCTATAAGTTCTCCCTCGGCTTGCTGAGATGGCTAAATCTCCAGGCTCAGCAGTACGACCTGGCCCATATTCACGCCCTGTTCTCCCCGGTTAGCACAGCGGCAGCCACCGTAGCCCTTCATCGCGGCCTTCCCTACCTGTTGCGGCCCTTGGGCACGCTAGATCCGGCGGATTTAGCCAAAAAGCAGCGCCTCAAGCAGGTCTACGGTAATCTCCTGGAAAGGCCCAACCTGGCTGGAGCAGCGGCCCTACACTTTACCAGCCCGCTAGAGGCTGAGCGCTCCTACGATTTTGGCGTTTCTACCCGGAAGCTAGTGATTCCGCTGGGGGTGCAGCCACAACCTGTGGTGTCAGCCACGGAACAACAGCGGCAGCTTACTGGCCTGGGCATTCCTGCAGGGGCACCCTTGGTGCTATTTCTATCCAGGCTTGATCCCAAAAAAGGCTTAGATCTGCTAATTCCTGCCCTGGCTCAGTTGGCCAGAGAGGGGATAGCCTTTCACCTGGTGCTGGCCGGGGGAAATCCCCAGGATCCAAACTACGAGCGGGCGATCGCCCAACGCATTGACGCTAGCGGGCTAGGCGATCGCACCACAACCCCAGGCTTTGTGACTGGCACAACCAAGGTTGCTCTACTGCAAGCGGCTGACCTGTTTGTGCTGCCCTCTTACTATGAAAACTTTGGCATTGCCGTAGCCGAAGCGATGTTAGCGCGCCTACCAGTGGTAGTGTCTAAAGGGGTGTATGTTTGGCCAGATATTGCTGAGGCAGACGCTGGCTGGGTGTGCGATTTGACTGTGGATTCCCTGGCAGCGGCCCTGCGGGAGAGCCTGCAACGGCCTGATCTGCGACGATGGCGAGGTCAGCAAGCCGCTGTCTATGCCGCTGGCCACTACAGCTGGCCGGCCATTGCCCAGCAAACCTTGACCATCTACGACCAGCTTTAGCGGCCAGGCGCGGCCCCAATATAGGCTGACGTCGCCCGGGATAATTAAGTCAGGCTGCAGGACGTTATAACTTGTTAAAGACATAGAAATTGGACAAATTATGAAGCTACATTAAGAGAGGCCGAGAACCCACTCCCCGAAATGGGAACTTTTTTGTATGGGTTACGCCATTATCTAGCCATAGCGGAGTAACAACGACAAGACTATGCTTCAGGATGCCAGAGCAATTCGGTACTATCAGCGGATTACCGATGCCTTTGTCGAACAGTGGAATCGGGGTTATCGCACCAGTGACCTGCGCCTTTACCTGGACGGTTATCTAGCGGCCCTACGTCATGCCGATGCTCTAGAGCCATACCTCATTCATCGCCTAGAGGAAGATACCCTGCGCTATCTCAACGACCCGTCGAATTTTGCCGTTCCCCAGTCTGAGCCAGAGATTTACTGATGTGGTTTTAACTAGTTCAACAATTTCAGGATTTTCGCTTTTAGTTCATGGATTTTAGGTTGATCGGGGTATAGGCTTAAGGCCTGACCACAGGTGTTTAGAGCCTCTTGGTAACGCCCTAACCTTGCTAAAATTAGAGCTTTGCGGTGATGAGGATGAATGGCAAAATAGGCATCAGGATTTAGATCTAGCGAATCTTGAAAGGATCGTAGGGCATTTTCTAGGTGCTCTTGGGCGTAGAATATGTCGCCCTTAAGTTGATGAATAACCACCTGATCAGACACGCTAGGATTGAATGTCATAGCGAAATTGCAGTTCTGGAGAGCCTCTGGTAACCTGCCCATAAAATACAGGGCAACCGCCTTATTTTGATGAATTGCTGACGAAAATGGGTCTAGTTTTTAAGCCTGTTCTAGCGGCTCTAGGGCTTCGGCAAATCTGCCTTGGTTAATTAACTCAGTTGCCTGTGTGACATAGCGGCTAGCCGCCTCAGGATCAACAACTATCCGCATTGTTGTGCCGCGAATCACCTCTTTTGGGGGCGCTTGTATTCCGCCTGAGAGCATCGCAGGTAAGGGCGGCACCCAAGTGTAGCCCGGTAGGTAGGGCTCGAATTTTGATGGCGATCCTACCTGCTGCCAAAGCGATTCAGACAGACACAATCCGATCTTTAGGAGATAAACAAACATGGGGATGTTGAATCTCACCTCATCATTTTATGCCGGGGTGAGATTGGCTAGATAGCGATAGGTTACTTTGTAGTCACTATCAGTTAACAGTGGATTGATGTCTTGTTCGTTTATCTCACCGATCAACGCATACCGAAAAGGAGGAGCCGTTTGCAGGCGACTCTTCAGATGGGTGCCCTGCAATTCAAGGATTTTTAGATATCTATAGTTAGCTTCTGCTCGGTTAGCTGGCGTCCAATCTAAACCACTGACCGATAGACTGCACCACCAGTTTCTTCCAGATCTGGTCTGATTTTGGCCTGGCACTGAGCCTGGATATCGTCATTCAGTACCCAGGAAACCTCATCAAAATGCTGACGAAAGCGTTCAGCTTGCTGCTCGCCACCACATTCAGCCAGAAAAACAGTGGTCATTCTAAATCCTCATGACAGTATTTTTGCGGCGGGTGACGTTAGATTGGGCTCAAAATTTGACTTAGCAGCCGTAGTTGATCGGCAGCACCCATGGTAATAACTAAGTCGCCGGGGTAGAGGCGCGTGTCGGCACTGGGGCCAACGATCAAGGTATTGTCAGTCCTACGAATGGCTAAAATTAGTGCTCCAGATTGCTTACCCAGTTGTGCTTCGCTCAGGGTTTTACCAATTACCGGGCAGACGTTGGAATCTAGCAAAAACTCCTCGACATAAACGGTGCGGTCTGCCCCGGTCAGAAATGCCATCAATAAAGTCTACTACCTGAGGTCGCAGAGCAGCGGCAGCCATGCGCTTACCACCACTGATGTAGGGTGATACCACCACATCGGCCCCGCCCCGCTCTAGTTTTTGGATGGCTTCTTCGCTGCTAGCTCTAGCGATAGTGCGAATTGTGGGAGCCAGAGTTTTGGCCGAGAGCACAGTATAGAGGTTTTCAGCATCCGATGGGAGGGCGGCTACCAGGCAACGGGCGCGCTCAATACCAACCTGTAGCAACACCTGGTCGTGGGTAGCATCGCCCTGAAAAGTAACGTAGCCTAAGCTTTGAGCGATGTGTACAGAGGTATCGTCGGAATCGACCACTACAAAGGTGACCTTTTCCGCCGCAAACTCTGTGGCAATTTGCTGCCCAGTACGGCCAAAGCCGCAGATGATGTAGTGCCCTGTTAAGGATTCCATATATTTTCGCCGCTTTAGTAACCGAAACCCAGCCTGTAGATGGCCTTGCGCTACCGCCTCAGTAAAATTATTCAGAATATAAGCAATCACACCCACCCCAGCCAGTAGCAAGATTATGGTGAATATACGGCCACGGGCGTTGAGCGGGTTAGTTTCTCCAAATCCAACGGTGGTCAGCGTAATGATCGCCATGTAAAAGGCATCAATCCATGTCCAGCCTTCAATAAATCGATACCAGAGTGCGCCAGCCAAAACGATTACCATTAGGGCCATCAAACCCCACAAGATATGCCGCCGCGAACGCCGGTAGTTCTCCTCCATAATCGTTTCGGCGTAGCGGGGGCGCTTTAGGCGATCGCTCATGGCAGGGCAGCACGGGGGTAAAGAAATGTTGCAATCGCCTTAAATTGTAGGGGGTATGGGCCGCCCGATGTTTCTTTGACACTATGACATGACTAACATGCTCAAAACCTGCTCCTCGGCAGAACATAGACCAATAGGCCACCATACCCTAGGCCATTACCCTGGGTATTCCCACTAGCGACCCCAGTGTTGGGTGCGATAGTGCCAACACCATATCCCTAAAATGAGGCTACAAATTACGGCTATTCAAAGCCCCTCTCCCAGGCTTGGAAGAGGGGCTTACAGTGAGGGCAAACTTAAAGGGTCTGCCTCTATACTCTCATCTACCCATGCCGATGCTGGTGCCACTGCCAGGCATGGGCCAGGATAGTGTCGATATCGCTGTACTTAGGGTTCCAGCCCAGAACCTCACGGGCTCGCTGGCTGCTGCCCACCAGTTCGGAGGAATCGCCGGGGCGGCGGCCGGTTTCAACGACCGGGATAGTTCTACCGGTAACGCGGACGGCGGCGTCAATTACCTCCCGCACCGAGAAGCCGTTGCCGTTGCCCAGGTTAAAGACCGTACTTTCGCCACCGTTGAGCAGGTACTCTAGCCCCAGGATGTGGGCATCAGCCAGGTCGCAGACGTGGATGTAGTCGCGAACGCAGGTGCCGTCTGGGGTGGGGTAGTCGGTGCCAAAAATAGAGATAGACTCCCTTAGCCCTAGAGCCGTTTGCAGCACCAGGGGAATTAGGTGGCTTTCGGGGTTGTGGTCTTCCCCTAGCAGACCGTCGGGGTGGGCTCCAGCGGCATTGAAGTAGCGGAACCGCACCGACCGTAAATCGTAGGCTTTGTCATAGTCGGTAAGAATATGCTCGACCATGAGTTTAGTCATGCCGTAGGGGTTGATTGGATTTTGGGGATGGGTTTCGGTAATGGGCAGCGCCTGGGGCATGCCGTAGGTGGCACAGGTAGAGGAAAACACAAAGTTTTTCACCCCAGCTTCGACCATGGCATCTAAAAGTCGAAGGGTGCCGACAACATTACTTTCGTAGTATTTGCTAGGATTAGTGACCGATTCGCCCACGTAGGTGTAAGCCGCAAAGTGCATAACGGCATCAATCTGACGCTGGTTGAAAATGGATTTTAGTAAGGCTTGATCGAGGGTGCTGCCCTCAATCAATTCCGCTTTAAGCACCTGGTCAACTAAGTCTTTGTGGCCATAAACCAGGTTATCTAGAATCAAAACGTTATACCCGGCTTGCTGAAGGGCAAAAACGGCATGACTGCCAATGTAGCCTGCGCCTCCAGTCACCAAGATGGTTTTTCATAGGTAGACATAACTAGACCTTTCTATATAAGAAACACGAATGATGACCTAGAGATACACGCCAGATTTAAGTAGATGCCACCATTCAACCCAAGGGGATAGAACATTTAGCCCAACCCAGTAGCGCAAGGCTTAGTTACGTTCTGCTAGGCCATTAGAGCCCTATGGCCAGGGTTAAACAGAATAGCCACTATTCTACTCAGCCGGGTTTTGCCGTACTGTACCCACTTCCGTAGAATCACTAACTTTTCATCATTTATGCTCCTATCCTCATTCAACGCCAATGTGCTAGAACCCAACTTATTTTTCGAGTTCAAACAGAGATTTCCGGTCAAGTCACAGGCTTAACGGATTTTTAATCAAAACTTATCAGACACTTAGGGCTTTCATGAAGTTTTAGTCGGGGGGATGACCGAAGATGTGCCAGGTAGCAATGGCTACCTGATGTGACCTAAATACTCAATTATGGCTGAATTTACACTCCAATTATTTCACGCGGCTGACCAGGAAGCGGGTATCCCTGCACTGACTGATGCCCCTCGATTTTCCGCTGTATTAAACGCGCTTAAGGCGCAAGACCTAGACGCTGATGGTGTTCCCGGCTTTGCTAACACACTCATTCTTTCCTCCGGGGATGCGTATATTCCGGGTGTATTTCTTAATGCCAGTGAAGATGCCTTTGGCGGCATTGGACGGGGCGATATCTTAATTCAAAATGAACTAGGGTTTCAGGCGATCGCCTTTGGTAACCACGAATTTGACCTGGGCACTGGCCTAGTGGCAAATTTAATCAAACCTGGGGAAGACGACCCGGCCACCCCCGTCAACGAAGCCTATCCCGGTACGGCCTTTCCCTACCTGAGCAGCAACCTGGATTTCACCACTGACACTAACACGGCGGGTCTAGTGGTGCCCGATGCCCAAGCCCCTCAGCCCAACAGCATTGCCGCTTCAACGGTGATTGAGGTAAACGGTGAGCTGATTGGGGTAGTTGGGGCCACCACGCCCACCATCGACAATGTCAACGTTCGCATCTCTAGCCCTGGCGACATTACGGTGCTGCCCCAGCCCTTTGATGCCAGCCCGACCGCCGCACAACTGGATGCCCTGGCGGCAGAAATTCAGGCCGATGTCGATGCCCTGCTGGCGGCCAACCCTGGCCTCAACAAAGTAGTGCTGCTGGCCCACATGCAGCAGATTGCCATTGAGCAGGAACTGGCGCAGCGGTTGTCGAATGTGGACATCATCGTAGCGGGCGGCTCCAACACTCGCCTGTTTGATGCCAATGATCGCCCTCGCCCCGGCGACAGCGTTCAGGGGGTATATCCCATTGTCCGAACTGGTCGCGATGGCAACCCGGTCGCGGTGGTCAACACCGACGGCAACTACAAGTACGTTGGTCGCCTGGTGATTGACTTTACCGAAGCCGGGGTGATTGTACCCGAGAGCTACAATCCGGCCATCAGCGGAGCCTACGCCACCGACGACCTGGGTGTTACCGAAGTCGGCGGCACTGGACTGGTTGATCCAGAGATTCAGGCGGTGGTCGATGCCCTGGAAGATGTCATCATCGCCTCAGAAAGCAACGTCTTTGGTATTAGTGAGGTGTTTTTAGAAGGCGACGCGCGCGTGCGCACCCAGGAGACTAACCTGGGTAACCTCACCGCCGATGCCAACCTGGCGGTAGCCAAGCAGGTTGACGAGTCTGTAGTTATTTCCCTCAAAAACGGCGGCGGCATTCGCGATAACATTGGCCGCGTGCTGGTGCCTACGGGGGGCACCGGCGACCCAGAGTTTTTGCCTAACGAGGAAATCCCCGGCGTCAAACCGGCGGGCGGCATCTCCGAAACTGACATTGCCAACGCCCTGCGGTTCAACAACGAACTCAGCCTGCTCACCGTCACCGCCACGGAACTGCTAGCCCTGGTTGAGCATGGGGTGGCCTCCAGCAGCACTGATGACAGCGTTACCCCAGGCCGCTTCCCGCAAATTGGTGGGTTTTCCTTTAGCTTTGATGTCAACGCGGCACCGGGCGACCGGGTGCAATCCCTGGCGATTGAAAACGCCGACGGTAGCGATATTGACGTGGTGGTGCAAAACGGCGAGATTGTGGGCGACCCCAGCCGCACCTTCCGCCTGGTTACCCTCAGCTTTTTAGCCGATGGCGGTGATGGCTTCCCCTTCCCTACGGGCGATGCCGTTAACCGGGTAGACCTAGTGACGGAAGACCCTGAAGCCCCCACGCCTGACATTCGCACTGGTAATGCCACCTTTGCAGCGGATTTTTCGGAGCAGGATGCGCTGGCCGAATACCTGTTTGATAACTTCGGGGAAACCTCGCCCTTTAATCGGGCTGAGACTTCCCGCGAGCAGGATACCCGCATCCAAAACCTGATCTTTCGGGAAGACACCGTCATTGGCAGTGCCTCACCGGGGGGGCCAGGTGGGGCACTGCTTGATTTACGCGACATTGTTGGCGATGTAGATACGGCCTTTGTGGTTAACCGGGAAGCCGCCTTCAACAACTTCGTTGGCTTCTACCGCATTGCCGATACCAATGGTGGCATTGACACTAACGGCGACGGCACCGTAGACCTTGTACCGGGCGATGCGGGCTACACCACCGCCGCCCTGGATGCCCTGGCCGACGACATTGCTATCACCACGCCAAACCTGATTCAGTCTGGGTTTGAGGCGGCGGTGGCGGGGGTAGCCTCTATGCCCCAGTTCTGATCGCCAATGGCAATCTAAACAGCTTCAATCCTCAAAATGTTTACTTTGCCTTTACAGCGGCCAATGCCGATGGGGTAGAGCACATTCGCTTCCGTAACGGAGCTATTGAGTTTGAAGATCTGTTTGGCGGTGGCGACAACGACTTCAACGACATGGTTGTTCAGGTGGCGATAGCCACAACGACGGTCTAGGACAGGAGGGCGGAGGGCAGAAAAGAAATCCTGACGTATTCAGGCTTCTCGCTTCTGTCTATGGGGCACCATTTCTGCCACCAAGTACTAAGCCAAACCTGGGGTGGATGGGCAAGCGCTATCTTCTTGTCTATCCACCCCAACTTTTTCTAAATCAACGGCTGGCTACACGGCCCTTCCAGGGGCCAAAAATTCGCGCTTATCCTATGCGCAGAAAAATCCCTTGCCCAGCAAGTCGCTAAACCCCAGACCCAACCCCGACTATCTCCTACAGCCAAGGACTAGGAAAGTCTAAGCTAAACATGGGAGAATGCCAGTCTCAGAGAGGGAGTTGACGGTGGGCCTGACTGGCTGATCAGACTCCTGTATACCAGACGTTACTTTAATTCCTGTTGCCATGTTTAATTTAGGTTGGCCTGAAGTTGTCATTGTGATTGGCCTAGCGGTGCTGATCTTTGGCCCTAAGAAAATTCCTCAGTTGGGTAGCGCCCTCGGCAAAACTGCGGGGCTTTAAGGAAGAAATCAACACCTCTGTTCCCGAAGAACTGGAGAGCTATGACGATGCGGAAGATGCAGATGTCTATCGGTAGCCCTGCCGTCTAGACCCTAAGCAGGACAGCGACCATGATGACGGCAGCATCCATTGACCTGATGGGGCGAAGGGCTGTGTTAGCTACCATGCACGGCAAAGAGCGGGTGATTGGCCCGGTCGTTGCGGCTTTGGGCATCCAAACAGAGGTGCCTCCAGGCTTTGATTCCGACCGCTACGGCACCTTTACCCGCGAGATTTCCAGGGCTGGCTCCCAGTTGGAGGCGGCCCGCCAAAAAGCCCTCGCGGCTATGGCCTTAACGGGATACGATCTGGCCCTGGCCAGCGAGGGGGCTTTCGGGCCAGATCCGATGATTCCCTGGGTGGCCTGTGATCGCGAACTGGTGCTTTTGGTAGATCGGCAGTCCGGGTTAGAACTGGTGGGCGAAGCGATTTCCACCACCACTAACTATAGTCAGGCTCGCGTTACCAGTTTGACTGAGGCGTTGCAGTTTGCAGACTCCGCGAACTTTCCTAGCCATGCCCTGGTAGCCATGCCAATGCCACC
>JAAUUR010000200.1 GCA_012031045.1 Leptolyngbyaceae cyanobacterium SM2_5_2 | reverse complement strand
CGCTGGGTGTCGGAGGCTCCGGGCCACACCTAACGCCTTCGATGGGGCCCAGAGCCATGCCCGGCTGGAGGCTAGCGAACCGGCGGTCTTTAACCAGAAGTTACGCCAGTTTTCACCGGTGGATGACCTCACCCTGGAAGCCTGGGTGCGTCCCACCCAGATTGCCGAGGCTAACCAGCGAGCCAGGGTACTCCACTACCAGCCTGCTACCGGTACTAAGGAAACACCCTACCTGCTGGGGCTCAAGCGGGAGGAGCTGAGCACCGCCATTCAGCTCAATGGCAGCACGGATGTGGTGCGTATTGCCAACGCCACCCACCTCAACTTTGCCGGAGTGATTACCCTGGAAGCCTGGGTGCGCCCCGCCCGTGAGGAAAACCTGGGCAACATCATCGTCCACGGCAACGCCAACGGCGACCAAGTGTATTTGCGCATCAACAATGGGCGCTACGAAGTCGGCAACCAGGTGAATGGGGTGGTGTCTAATGTCTCGGTGGTGATGCCCGCCGCCGATCGCACGGGTTTGACCTGGGTACACCTGGCCGGGGTCTACGATGGCAGCCACTGGCAGCTCTACCGCAACGGCATTGCCCTGGGTAACCAGGCCGCTCCGGTGGGGGCCATCCAAGTATCCGCCGATTGGGGGTTAGGTGCCCACCCCAGCATTGGCACCGATCGGGTGCGGATTTTGAACGGGGCGATCGCCGAAGCCCGAATCTGGAAGCGGGGCCGCACCCAGGCCGAGATTGCCGCCGACCTTAACCGCGAGGCCGTGGGCAACGAAACCGACCTGGTGGCCTGCTGGCGGTTCGATGATTTCAACAACCGTCGCGCCACCGACCACTCTCGCTTTGCCCACCACGGTACTCTGGTCGGCAATCCCCAGCCAACGGAATCGCCGCTGCCAGCCTACTCCGTCTTTGCCGGGGTGGGGGAACAACTGGTGCAAGCCACCGAAAAAATTCCCGCCGGTAACTGGAACCACCTGGCCATGGTGTTCAACCAGTCCTACGGGGTGCAATTGGATGGCCAAGCCACCACCTTTCTGGATGCTGGGACGGCTCCCACCCTGGATCTCAACCGCGACCTCACCCTGGAGGTGGCCTTTAAAGTCAACGACCTGAGCCAGCCCCGCGCCCTGCTGACCAAGGGCAAAATTAACACCCCGGAAGACCCTGAACAGCACGTCCCCTACGCGCTCTTCCTCAATACCAGTGGGCGGACTGTCTTTGCCTTTGAGGATGTGAAAGGGAATAAGCACCTGTTTATGTCCGAGCCGATTCCTAACCCCACGGCCTTCCACACCGTGACCGTCACCCGCAAGCGCCAGACCATCACCCGCCCAGTACGTAACAACGGCGGTGACCAAACCGGGGTGGATATCGTGTCTTGGGACGCTATCCAATTCTTTGTGGATGGCCAGGCCAATACCCCCGGTGGGCAGCCCTTTGGCGTTGTTTGAGTACAAACAACCCGGCAGCGACACCACCGGCACCCCTCGCCAGGAGGACAACCGCAACAGCGGAGGTGTTAACCCTGGCATCAATGCCGGTCAACCCCAGCAGCCAGTGGATATCGGCAGCAGCAATCAACCCCTGGAGTTTGGCTCTGGCTTTACCCTGTCGGCCCTGCGCCCTGAGGGTGGCCGGGTGGACAGTATCAATGGCGTGGCTATTGACTCTCCCTCCTTGTCCTTCCGGTCGCGGCCGGATGAGCAGACGGTGGCCTTTACCAGGCTGGTGGGCATTGAGCTGGCCAATGACCGGGATCTTCCCACCCTGGAGCAGGTTGAACAACTGATTCGGCTGTTTCGCGAACCAATGGCGATCGCCCCCTCAACGGGGTGCTGGCCGAAATTCGCCTGTGGAATGTGCCCCTGGAGGCGGGCAGCCTCCAGCCCAAGATTCAGGGCGGCGAGCGGGGACTACTCTCCTGGTGGCAGTTTGAAGAGGCAGAGGGCACCATCGCCTTTGATGCCAAGAGCGGCAACCATGCCCGCTTCAAGGGGGCGGTACAGTGGGCTAAGGATCCTAACCCCAGTGGGTCAACCCTGGTGCTATATCACAACGGGCAGATCTTGGCCAGTACCCCGGTGCCAGCGGGCGATCGCGCGGCCCTGCTCTCGCCCCAGACCCAGTTCACCCTGGGGGGGGCTGCGCCGCAACAACCAAACCCAGGAGTTCTTCCAGGGCGAGATGGAGGAAGTCCGGGTGTGGAAGACGGCCCGCACTGTGGAGCAAATCCACGACAACCTGTTCCGCCGCCTGCTGGGGGAAAACGAGCAGTTCCTCGACAACCGCGAAGACCTGCTGGCCTACTACCCCTTTGATACCCAGCAGGCTGGGGTGCTGTCAGACTTTTCGCTGCTGGGCAATGACCTGATTCCTTTTGCCGCAGACTTTGTGCTCTCCACCGCCCCGATTGGCGAAGACACGCCCCAGGTGCGCAGCGCCCTGGCGGGATTGCGCACTCCCTTTAACGACCGGCTCCAGAGCGTACCCGCCGTGCAGGAGTACGGCGACCTGCAAACCGATGTGGATGGCAACCTGTTTGGCGTCTACAAGCGCTGCTACGGATTAATTAAAGACGGCCAGTGGGAGCTAATCACCGGCTTTAAGGTGGGCGAACTGGTGACGGAATGGGTCGGCCAGGTGCAGTTTGATCCGCAGTTGATTGGCTACATCGAAGGCTCACCCCCGGTACCCGGCGAAAACCTCACCAGTACCGGCGTGGTGCTGGGCGAGTTTGCCGACTACAACGGGGCCAGCTCCGTAGAGCTGAAGCAGGCCAGCAAGACCAACTTCACCTTCTCGGCCGAGAACGGAAAGCGGTTTTGACTCCATGCTTTGACCTGACCCTGACGGGCGCTGCTCACCAAAGCCAGCGCCAGCGCCGGTATTGGCCTGGAGCTAACCGTGGCCGACGCCAGCGGTGCCTTTGGCATCAAGGCCAAGTTTGAAAATTCCCTGGGCTGGCTGAGCGGCGGTAGCACCAGCCTGGGGCTAACCACCAACCTGTCTAGCCAGCAGCAGCTCCAGGGCTTTGTGGAACCCCCCGATGAGGTGGCCTTTGCGGAGGTCGGGCGGCGGTTCATCCCCGAAAACATGGGCTTTGCTCTAGTGCAGTCCCAGACCGCCGATGTATTTGCCCTACGGCTGAAGCACAACAGCGCTCTGGTGTCTTACCAGATGCGGGCTAACCCGGATATTCCGCCCGATCGCAACATCATCAACTTCCCCCTCAACCCCCGTTACACCAAGCAGGGCAGCCTGGATGGCAAGGTTGGCTTCAGCCCTGACCCCGACTATCCCAACGCCCTCACCTTCAGCAACGACATCAGTTTCTACAAGCCGGTGGAAGCCTTTGCCCTGAAGCAGCGCATCCAACGGGAAGAGGAGCGAGTCCGCGCCTACTACGACCAGTACGATGCCGGGGCCGTGGGTCGCCGCCAGAATGTGCTGTTTGGTCAGCAGGGCGACCTGGCCAACGAAGATGTGCTCACCAACCTGCCCCGCCTGGAAAAGCGCAACCTGGCCAACACCTATGTGTGGACGGCGGACGGCGGCCTGTTTTCTGAAACCCAGGAAACCATGGACGTGCTCCAGGAAAGCTACGGTGGCTCCTATGCCTTTAAGGGCGTCGGCGGGATTTTTGCTGACCTAAACGTGGCGATCAGTGGAGTGGGCGTTAAATTGGGCTTTGAGGCGCTGTTTGGCGGACGGCTGAATGTGCAGGCCAACAAGAGCATCCAGTCCGAGAATGCCTTTTCCGTAGAGGTTAGCGTCGATAAGGTAGAGCGCGACGTGTTTCTGCGGGATGCGGCGGGGATGTGCTGTTTGACCGCAGCGCCCCCCTCACCCCAAGGCCCTGCGCCAACCCGGCAAGGTGGATGCCTACCGATTTATGACTTTCTACCTGGAGCCCCAGCCCGACCACTTCGACCATTTCTTTGGCCAGGTGGTAGACCCAATCTGGCTGGAGCAAAGCACCGACGCCAACGCCCTGGCCCTGCGCGGTCTGCGCGATGCTAACCAAACCGCCAGCACCAAGCCACCCTGCTGGCGCATCTTCCACCGGGTTACCTTTGTCAGCCGGGTGCTGCCCCCAATTGGTAGTCTGAAACCGCTACCTGCTCTGGAAACCGCCATGCGGGAGCTAAGCATTGACAGCAACTTTGAGCTAATCAAGCGGCTCGACCCCTTTGTGGCCGACAAGGTAGACGACTTTGGCGAGTTCTCCCGCGCCGTGCGAGACACCGTTGAGACCTTTATGCCTGAGCTACAGCCCCACGTGGCTACCATCACCGAGTTCATGCAGTTGTTCTACGGCGTGGCTGAGCCCATCACCCTGACCGACAGTGCCGAACTCACCGCCCTGCTAGAGGGAGAACGTGCCCCCAATCAGGCGCCGGTGGTGCGGGTAGGCCGCAGCCAAACCCTGCGGTTAGAGGATGACACCGTGCAAACTACCCTGCCCGGTTCCGTAGCAGATGACCTGCTCTCTACCGACGCCATCTTTGTGACCTGGGCGGTCGAGTCTGGGCCAGCGGCAGCCACCGTTACCTTGGCCGACAATCACAGTCCGGTGACCACCGCCAGCTTCAGCCAGATTGGCCGCTACCAGCTTTCCCTCACCGCCAGCGATGGCCGCCTTTCTACTACGGAAGACCTGGATATTCTGGTCAACCAGTCGCCCCTGGTGCGGGCCGGGGAAGACCGTGACATCGGCTTCCGGGAGCCCCTGGAACTGCGCGGCGAGCTGCTGCGGGATGGCCGGGGCGATCGCGCCAGCCAATCCCTCACCACCCGCTGGGAGTTGGTTAACGGCCCTGGCCTGGTCACCTTTGACAATGCTGCCGCCCTCCGCACCCGCGCCAGCTTTAGCACCAGCGGCGTCTACCTGCTGCGGCTAACGGCAGAAACCACCACCGCCAGCGGCGTACTCAGCCACAGCGATGACCTGCAAGTGTTTGTCGGGGCCCGCATTAATCGCGGCCTGCAAGCGCTCTACAGCTTTGCTGATAGCGACGTGGCAGAGGGGCTACCGTGCGCGATGTCGCCGGGGTAGGCACACCGATGGATCTGGTGATTAAGGGCAATCCAGCGGTTGTGCCCACGCCTGGGAGTCCCATCCCCTTGGCCCTGGCCCTGAAGGAACCGGCTCGCCTCACCAGCGCCAACGCCGGTCGGCTGATTGCGGCCATCAAAGCCAGCGGCGAATTTACCCTGGAAGCCTGGATCAACCCCAGCGAGGCCAGCCAGTCTGGACTGGGCCGCATTCTCACCCTGTCGGGGGGAGCCAGTAGCCGCAATGTGATTTTGGGCCAGGCGGGTAACCAGTTCCATGTCGGGTGCGCACCAGCGAAACCAACGGCAATGCCAGCGATCGTGCCTTTGCGGGCGGCACCATTACCCCCGACACGCTCACCCACGTGGTCTGCACCCGCGACGCCAGTGGCCTCACTCGCCTGTACCTGAATGGGCAAGAGGTGGCCAAGCGGGCGATCGGCGGCAGTCTGGCCAATTGGGATGACGGCTTTGCCCTGGCTCTGGGGAATGAGCTGGGGGATGGGCTACGGCCTGATCGGGCCTGGCTGGGCGACCTCCACCTGGTTGCCCTCTATAGCACGGCCCTGACCCCGGCGGAGGTGAACACCAACTTTGAGGTGGGGGCCAATGCCAACCTGGCGCCGGTGATTTCTGCTGGGGCTGACCAGGTGATCAACCTACCCGGCACCGTTACCCTGCGCGGTTCGGTGGTGGACGATCGCCTGCTCAACGACCAGCTCTCGGTACTGTGGAACCAGCCCAGCGGGCCATCCCCCGTCACCTTTAGCGACCCCAACCGCCTGGAAACCACCGTCAGCTTCGTCGAACCGGGCACCAGCGAAGATGGCCAGCCCTTCAAGGTGGCTGGGGGTCTACACCCTGCGGCTCACCGTGGGCGACGATGCCCAGGCGATCAGCGATGAGATGACTCTTACCGTCAACCACGCGCCGATCATCACCCTGGCCGAGTCGATGGTGGTGCAACTACCCGACCGGGCACGGCTGACGGCCCAGGTAGACAGCGGCCTGGGCAGCCCCCAACAGGGACGGCTCACCCTGCGCTGGAGTCAGCTCAGCGGGCCGGGCACGGTTTCCTTTAACGAGGCCACCCTGGCCAACCCCACGGCACAGTTCTCAACCAGCGGCACCTACGTCCTGCGGCTGACCGCCAACAATGGGCAGCTGACCACCGTGGCCGATATCACTGTCCACGCCAACACTGCGCCCACCCTGCGAGTCGCGGCACCACCCCTGGTTAACCTGCCCACCCCCGCTAACCTCCAGGGTGAAATTGTTGAAACGGGCCTGGCCGACCCGGCGGGAACTGTGACCTCCCAGTGGACGCTGGTGAACGGCCCTGGCCCCGTTACCTTTGCCGATGCGCAAGCCTGGCTACCACCGCCACCCTTAGCGCCAGTGGCGATTACAGCCTGCGCCTCACGGTCAGCACCGGGGCGCTCTCCACCCGTCGCGAGGTCACGCTCACCGCTAACCAGGCTCCGGTGGTGGATGCTGGGCCTGACCAGAGCATCGACCTACCGGCCCTGGCGGAACTGGATGGCACCGTCAGCGATGACGGCTTCCCAACCCAGCCCGGTCGCCTGACGCTGACCTGGAGCAAGGTGAGTGGCCCTGGCACCGTCACCTTCTCGGCCCCTGCTAGCGATTTCACCACAGCGCAGTTCTCCCAGGGGGGCACCTATGTGCTGCGGCTGACCGCCAACGATGGGGCGATCGCCAGCCATGATGAGGTCACCATCCAGGTGAACCAGCCGCCCGTAGTCAATGCCGGGGCCGACCAATTCCTTACCCTGCCGGTGCGAACTGCCGAGGCCACCCGCTCACAACCGGCGATCTCCACCCTCACTGGCACGGTACAGGATGAAGGACTGCCTACGCCCACTGTGACCAGCCGGTGGACTCAGCTCAGTGGCCCTGCGGTGGCGATTCTGGAAAACCCCGACAGCCCCACCACCCAGGCCCAGTTTCCCCAGGCGGGCACCTACCAGATGGAACTGAGCGCTAGCGATGGTCGCCTCACCGGGCGCGACACCGTCACTGTGGTCGTATCGGCTCGGATTGTGGCTGGCCTCCAGGCGGTCTACGACTTCCGAGAAGGGGCGGGTAACACCATCCGCGACCAGTCGGGGCTGCAACCCGCCCTGGATCTGACCCTGGTGCGTGGGGCCATCGAGCGTTTACCCCAGGGGCGCGGGATTGCCCTCCGGCAGTCAAGCCTGCTGGCGACCGCTGGGCCTGCTACCCGCCTGAGCCGCGAAATCCAGCGGACTCAAGCGCTCACGGTGGAAGCCTGGGTTAGACCGGCCCAGGTAGCCCCCGCCCAGCCCCCCGCCCGCATCGTCACCCTGTCAACGGATACCGGTCAGCGCAATTTCACCCTCGGCCAAACCAACAACCAGTACCTGATGCGCCTGCGCACCACCACCACTGGCATTAATGGGGCCGACCGGGTGCTGGAAGTTGGCCCGGTAAATGTCAATCAGCTCACCCACCTGGTCTACACCCGCGATATTGAGGGTAATGCCATCCTCTATATCAACGGGCAAGTGCAGCAGCGGGCGCGGATCGATGGCAATCTGTCTAATTGGAACGACACTTACCAGCTGGCGCTAGGAAATGAGCTCACTGGCGATGGTCAAAGACCGGCCCAGGAAGGCCAACGCACCTGGCTAGGTGAGTACCATCTGGTGGCTATCTACAACCGTGCCCTTAGTACCGAGGAGGTGGTGCACAACTTCGCGGCTGGCCTCTAGTACTGGAAGGCAGAATGCAGCACGGAAATCCCAGGTTGCACAAGGATTTCCAAGTTAATGAATAGGTGGTTTATGGCCGCCTCGGAGTACTAGGCGTTTCTAGAAACCGGGTTTCTCAGATGGGGTAGGTCACTGACTTTACTCCTAGAGAAACCCGGTTTCTGGCTAAGTGTCTCCGGGCATAAGCGCCCGCCATTGGTGCGTTAGTCGGTAGCAACTAAACCGTTACAGCACCGGATAACCTTGGATCAGGCAGTTGGGTGGTAATTAAGGCCGCCACCAGCACAAAAACGCTGGATGCCCACAGGCAACCTACCAGGCCAAACCATTGAAAAAATAGACCGGAGGTGATGGTGCCCAGCAGTCGCCCGCCGGAGTTGGCCATGTAGTAAAAGCCCACGTTCAGCGTTACATCTTTGTCTTCGGTGTAGGCCAGTACCAGGTAGGAGTGGACGGCTGAGTTAAAAGCAAACACGATACCAAAGACAATCAACCCGCCCGTAACGGCGATATCTCCCCGCACGCCAGACATCAGCGTCAACGCAATTAGAGCAGGGATAGCGGTGAGCATGGAGGTCCAAAACAAAATCGTCTTGGCCTTAGGGACGACCTTGCCACTGCTATCTTTCCGCAACAATTGGGGAGCCAGAAATTGCACAATGCCATAGCCAATCACCCAGATTGCCATGTAGGAACCCACCTGCATAAACCGCCAGCCCAGTACCTCGTATAAAAACACCGGCAGCGCTACTACAAACCACACATCCCGCGAGCCAAACAAAAAGAACCGAGCCGCCGAGAGGATGTTGATTTCTCGGCTTTTGGAGAAAAGCTGCCTAAAGGGAACTTTTTTACCGATTTTGCCCATATCCGCTGGCAAAAGAGTGCCTGACAGCAGAATTACCACCAATACCGCCGCCTGAATCAGCAGCGCAGGTCGAAAGCCAAACCAATCCAACAGCGCAGCACCGACAAAAAAACCAACTCCCTTGAGGGCATTTTTGGAGCCAGTCAGCACGGCTACCCATTTGAACAGTCGCGACTCAGCCTCCTTTGGCACTACCAGGCGAATAGCGCTCTTGGAACTCATTTTGGTGAGATCCTTGGCAATGCCAGAGAACGCCTGAGCGGCCATCACATAGCCCACCTGCAAAGGCACCGCCCAGTCTGGGTTGAGAAAGCTCAACATCAATAGCGCAAAAATTTGTAGGGCAATGCCACCGTAGAGGGTTGTCCGTATCCCCACTTGGGAGCCAATCCAGCCGCCCAGGAAGTTCGTGACCACGCCGAAAATCTCGTAGAAGAGAAACAGCATGGCAATTTCAAAAGGGGTGTAGCCCAGAACATGGAAATGCAGCAGCACCATCATCCGCAGGGCACCATCGGTGATGGTAAAGCCCCAGTAGGCGGCGGTGATAATCGCGTAGTTGCGAAGGCTTGCGGGTTTGAAGGTGG
>JAAUUR010000199.1 GCA_012031045.1 Leptolyngbyaceae cyanobacterium SM2_5_2 | reverse complement strand
GGGGACATTCCCCTGCCCCGGCCCAGAAAAATGTCAGGCGGTGGCCACAAAGTCTGGCTGGGGCAAAGCTTCCAGGTGCTGCCAGCAAACGGTGCAGGCGGGCAGATCCTGAGCCTGGGCATAGGGTTCGTGGACGGTATCGAGCCAGTCTAAAAAGGCCTGGAAGTTTTGGCTAATGGTTTCCGCCGAGTCTTGGATTTGCCCCAGCTGAAAGTGGGGCGCCGGGTTTTCGACCGCAAAAGGACAGGCATGGAAGCGGCCATCGGTTTTGAGCACCGGGTAGCAGTGGGGACAACGGTGGGTGTTTTTAGGCCGAGTCTCTTCACCACTAAAGGGATCAACGCCTCGCCCAGAGTCCACAATGTCGGGGTGGCCAATGGCGATCGCACCCGGATTCTCTAGCTCATAATCTTCCAGCTTTCGTAGGGATGACAGAGGCATTTGGGGAGCCCCATCGCCGGTAGCAATAGAGTAGTTCAAAGAAGCGGTGGTTTTACTTAGGGAATCAGATTTAAGAATCGCCAGCAATCGCTCAGCTTGAATGCCGTTGGAATAGATGACGATAGAGCCCTGGAAACCCTGCTGGCGCAGATGGGCAATGGCCCAAATGACATTGTCATGGTTGAGGGTCGGCTCTCCACCATAAAACTTGACCGTACCCTGTTCATGCAGCATGACTGTGCGCAGGGTAGCCTCCAGATGCTCTGTGGTGTATTCGGTGTACCCACCTTTTGGGGCTCCGAAGACATTACAGAAGTCGCATTCCCGATTGCACTGGTTACCGGGGTAAAGGTGAAGTTCCATCAGGCGTCCGTCTTCGATAACGCCTTTGGGGCGGGATACTCGTTCTTTAAAGATCATTTTGTTCGTGTCTCTCTTCAAGGGCAATTAGAGTCTGCAAGAGCTGAAAGTAAAGAGATTTTCTTTGCATCACGGGCCTACTGCCTATCCTGCAATCTCCTCCTCCCAGGTCTCCTCCAACCGAGTTGTATATTCTGCATTCACAACCGGCACCGTCTGCTTAGAGAGTGCCTGGAGTGGGATGCCGTACTCGGCTTCTACCTGATCAAACTCCTTCTGCATTTCCGGAGGGAGCATGGAACGAGTCAGTAATGGCGAATCGCCCCAAACTGTGGGCTTGAACTTCTGGAGTTGACCTTCAGGGCTGGAGAGGATGTTGGCTAGCACCATTCCCCCAGCAGGGTTGCTGGCATTAACCGGAATTGCGGTAAAGGAGGGGTCGTCTAAAGAAGCGCCAGGCATCGCAAAGGCCTGGGTAGTTTCGGGAAACTGTCCGGTAGCAATGCCCTCAGCAATACGGGCGGTAAAGGCGGGCATCATCCAGATTTCACCGTTAGAGAAAAGTTCTTGCAGACGACTCTGGGTTGGGGGATAGGTTGAGCCTTCGCGCCAGAGGTAAGGCTCCAGCTCTTGCAGGTATGCCCACACCTGGGGCGAGTTCTGGTTCCACAGGGCTTCGTCAAATTCAGCGCCAGAATACTGCTCGTAGCCCCCCGTAACACCATACAGAGCCGTTAGTAAAAAGCGGCTACCGTCGAACTGGGGCGGGGCAACGTAGGTGAAACGACCCGGATTTGCTTTGGCCCAGGCCAGAAGTTCCTCGAAGTTTGTCGGGGGTGTCTGCACCTTGGCGCTATCCATGGCCATGATGTAAAACGCCCCGGTGTAGGGGGCAGAATAGCCTTCAATTGGCAGGCCAAAGTCATTGGTAACAGAGGGGTCGTTGGTGTCGTAGTACTGTAGGGCAGGCAGCTTGTCGGCAAAGGGACCCAGCAGCAGATCGCCCTGTTTCATTGTGCGGAAGTTTTCTCCGTTTATCCAGATCAGGTCAATACTGCCGTTGTCGGTCACTCCCGCCTGGACTTCACCGACGACTTTATTGACGGCTTCCACTGTGTCATTCAGGGGAATGCGGTTAAGGGTAACGTCGTATTTAGTTTGAAGCTGTTCAGCAACCCAGTTGTCCGCATAGGCGTTGACCTGGTCGCTACCGCCCCACATAGCCCAGTTGACGGTAGTGCCACGGGCCATTTCTACCACTTCATCCCAGGTGGTGGCGATAGGGTCAAGGCGGGTTGTGGCAGTGTTTTGATCTCGGGCACAGGTAGTGGCCAGAGTGGCGAAGGTCGCGCTGGCGGAGAGGTAGAGAAAGCGGCGGCGGGTGAGGTGGAGCATGAGTAGGTAGTGGGTAGATGGGTGGTTGAGTGGTTGAGTGAAGGGTGAAAGGTTTTGGTTATTAGGTTCAAGGATTTTGATTGTCCCCAGTCATCCTCTATTCCTTACTCCCTATTCCCTTTACGGAGAAAGTGTTCTAGGAGCAGGCTCTTGTTCAGTGGATAGGTCTGTATCCATCTTCGGGAAACTCCAGAGGGCATCGGGTGGTAAGTGGGCAAAAGCAGTTTGGCCAATGGCAAAGTTTTGACTGGGCGGTACCCAAGCTTGAAGTTCAAGACCGGCAGGGGTTTTGAGGGTGAGATGGCGCTGGGTGCCGGTGAAGCGGGTTTGGGTGATGGTGACGGGGAGCAGGTTGGTGCCGCAGATCTGGTCGGCCAGAAGGTGGATACGTTCTGGCCGGATGGTAACCTGCACAGACCCCTGTTGGAGATGGTCGGTGGTGAGGATGTCGCCCCTAGGAAGAATCAACTGATGGTGACGGGCCTCGGCAGAGAAGAAATTAACGCCGCCGGAGAAGCGGGCGACGGTTTCATCAGCCGGGCGCTGGTAGAGCACTTCGGGGGTATCGACCTGGCGCAGGCAACCGTCGAACATCAGAGCAATGCGGTGAGACATAACCACCGCTTCTCCCTGGTCGTGGGTGACGATGACTAGGGTGACGCCGGTTTCCTCTTGCAAACGCGAGAATTAAGTCCTGCATGTCGCCGCGCAAACTGGCATCGAGGGCGGAGAGGGTTCGTCGAGCAGCAGTACCTTGGGGCGAATTACCAGCGCTCTCGCTAGGGCTACCCGCTGGGCCTGTCCACCCGAAAGCTCAGCGGGCTTGCGATCTTCAAAGCCTGATAACTGGACTTGTTCCAAAATGGCAATCGTCCGTTCCTCCTGCTCAGCCCGGTTCACACTCCGCATCTTCAGACCAAAGGCAACGTTTTCGCCCACGCTCAGGTGGGGAAACAGCAAACCCTTTTGCAGCACCAGGGCGATCTCCCGATGTTCGGGAGGCACCTGATTCAGCAGTCGCCCCTCCAGAAAGATTTGCCCCTGATCAGGCCGCAGAATTCCAGCGATCAACTGCAGGTGGTGGATTTGCCACAACCAGAAGGACCCAGTAAGGAAATGCGTTCGCCGACGAGAATATCCAACCAGACATTACGCACAGCGGGGATGCTGCGAAAGGCTTTGGTGAGGTTTTGGAGGGAGAGGTAGGTCGGCTCAGACATCCCCTAACCCTCCCATGGCGGCATCATCATTCAACGCCCGGCTGGAAAACAGCAGGAAAATTAGAGCAGGGAGAATAGAGGTGATGGCGATCGCGGCCGTCAACCCGGTATTACCTCCCTGTAAAGACGTAAACAGCACCATCGGTAGGGTGAACACACGACCGCTACCCACGAAGAAGGTGAGCAAAAACTCGTTCCAAGAGATCAAAAACGCAAACAGGGCACCCACCACAACGCCGGGGGCAATCAGCGGCAGGGTCACCTGCCAGAGCACCTGAATAGGAGAGGCTCCCAGGGTGCGGGCCCTGGGCTTCATAACTGGGTGTCGAAGTTGGCGTACATGCTGCTCAGCACCAGAGTCATATAGGGGATGGTGGGCAACAAATGCACCAGCACGACCCCCAGCAGAGTTCCGCTCAGCCCCAGACGAATCAGGACGAACTGAATACCCATCAAAGTGGCCAAGGGAGAAACGATAATCGGCAGTAGCAGAAACAGTTTGATGGATCCTTTACCAGGAAAATCCAACACCCCCAGGGCACGACCGGCAGGCAACCCTACCAGCAGAGCGAAGGTGGTGGAGAGGATGGCAATTATCAGACTCTGAAGGAAGCCCTGACCAACTTTAGTGCTGGCGGTGAAAATAGCTTGCCAGTTCGCCAGGGTCCACTGTTCCGGCACTAGCTGCGGGAAGTACCAGCCCTGGGCGAAGGACCAGATCAGCAGGGGCAAGAATGGCAAAAATAGCACCGTAATAATCAGCAGCAGGGCAACTTTACGAGTCATGGCTGCCTCCTGAAGGTGGGGCGGCGGAAGGGTTTGCCAGAGCCCAGCCAGAGGTACAGGGCAATCAAGCTGATGGAAATGAGGGAGAGCATCAGCCCCAGGGCAACGGCCACCGAGCGCTGGGCCAGATCGACATCGGTGAACGCCTGATACACCAGAATCGGCAGGGTTTTGGGAGCCGTGGAACCAAGCAGGAAGGGTACCTCGAAGGAGCCAAAAATAAAGCCGAACACGATTAGACTGGCGGAGATGATGCCCGGTCTCAGCAACGGCAGGGTAACGTGCCAGAAGCACTGCCAGGGACTGGCTCCCAGGGCACGGGCCTGTATGCCATATTCGGGACGAATGCCCCGCAACACCGCTAGTAGAATCAGCGTCATAAAGGGAATTTCTTTCCACAAAAAGTGGATCATCACGCCAATATTGGCAGCGTCATTCACCAAAAGGGGAAAGTCTTGGTCGGAACTGATCCAGCCGAGGGTAACTAGCAATCGTGACAGCAGACCGCTGGGAGACAGCAACAGTAAAATTCCGGCGATGCCCACCAGGTGGGGAATTGGCAGGGTGAGCTGACAAGCAAAGCTGGCCCAGCGTCCCGCTCCCTGCAACAGGAGCGCCAGCCCAATGCTGAGCAGGGTAGACAGCAGCGTTGCGGTGAAGGCGATATAGAGGCTCAAGCCCAGAGACTGCCAGAAATCGTTGCTGCTCAAAGCGTCTCGATAAGCCTCCAGAGAAAGGCTACCATTGGTGGTTAATCCCAGCAGTCCCACACTTTGTAGAAAGGCCAAGACTAGGCCACCCCCAAATAGCACGGCAATAATGCTGACGGCAGGCAGCACCAGCAGGTAAGCCTGCCAGGGCACCTCCCGAAGCGCTACTCGCAACCGCTCTATCCAGTCCCGTCTGGATCGTTGAGCCGGGCGCACCATCGTCATGGCAGGGGTTCCTCCAGCAGCGCCATCACCTCGGCCCACAGCTGAGGAAACCGCCGCTGGCTGTCCCGTAGGCGCTCCATGCGGGCGGCGGCACTGGCACTTTCTTCGACCGAGGTGGCATACCAGCGACGGACGGTGACCCAGTAGCCCGCTGTCCAGCATAGGGATCTCAACGCCGGGAACGCCCCAAAAACAGCATAGTGAACCTTGATTTTTTGTGCCAGGTCGGCATCCTCCAGAGCGTCGTAGTAAGCATTGAGAAAGAACTGCTTATCTTCAGCAGGCATCTGGTAGCCGTGGCGACGGCAAATAGTGACAGGCGACAGAAAATGCCCCAAGTCTCCGGCAGGTGAGCCTATTTCTGCCCACTCCCAATCAATCAAGTAAGCCTGTTGGTCATTGACCACCCAGTTTTCATAGGTGTGATCACTGTGGACTAAGCATTCGTGGCGGTACTCAGTGAGCAAAGGTTCTGCGGCTAATCTTGCCTCAGCCCTAGTCAGCACCGATTCCAACATCTGGATAATCTCGGAATCGGCGTCGGGGAAGTCCAGATAGGGCTGAGCATAGTCCCACGATTCTTGAAAGAACAGCGCCAATGGATGACTAACCTGCTGTACCTGGGGCTTTAGCGGCTGTACCTGCCTGTAGCCTGGCTGAAGCGGCAGTCGATGTAGCCGCGCCAGGGTAGCGGCACACTGCTGGAGATGGAGGCGGCTATAGTCCATTGGCCCGCCGGTAATGTAGTTGGTGACCAGATAAGTGTAAGGAAAATCTTCCGTCGGCTCTAGCTGTTCCCCCAGTAACTCGTGGCCCAGACCTGTGTCTTTGAGGTAATGCAAAATTGTCCACTCGAATTTTGTGACCCGGCTGAAGTCTCCTTGAAAGCGCTGATTCGGAGTATTGACGGCGACCCGCACCAGGCGATCAGCATCCAGATGAAAAATCACGTTGGCTTCACCGTGGGCTAGCAGTTCCAGAGAGTGACTGTCCTTCAGGATATGTCGATCCTGGAGATGTGATTGCAACGCCTCCCGCAATTGACCCAGATTAAGCAAGGTAGACGTTGACACAGACCCGACAGATTGCGACAGAGACTTTAGGTATTGTAGTTAATATGAATCTAGATTTATATGAATGCTCCCTTAAAAGTTCCTGAGTTGAGTGGAACTGTGATGGCCGATTCCCCCATTGCCAGCGATCTGTACTGTGCTCAGCGACTCAAGGTTTTAGCTGAGCCCCATCGGCTCGCCATTCTCAAGCTTCTGTTCCGCGGATCAAAGCATGTGTGGGAGATAAACGCCAACCTTCCGATTGAGCAAAGCCTGCTGTCTCACCACCTTAAAGTTTTGCGGCGGGAGGGATTTGTTGAATCGAGGCGAGATGGTAAGGCTGTCCTTTATCAGCTGACTTCTCATGTGCGTCCCTCCCTGGGAGAAGGTATTGACTTGGGCTGTTGTACAGTCTCGTTCACACCCGATGTAGGTTAGCTGTTAGAGACAGGACGGACTTTCAGCTATGGTTCTAGCAGCTAGCTAAAGGGAGTAGCCAATTTGTGGTTCCCTTTATTACTATCTATAAGATTATTAATTGACATTTGTAGTTAACACATGGTATAGCCCCCAAATGGCCATCGGGCGGATGTAGTGGCAGGCGCGGTAGGTACCCAGGGCGGTAATGGCCTCTGGGGTACGAAATTGCAGACCGTAGTCGTAAATTTGCCACACTACGGCTTCAGTGATGGCCATCGCCTGCTCGAGCATGGCCCATTTGGGCAAAAAGGCGGCCAGGCCAAAGTTTAAGACCTATCCACACTTCAAGCTGGTGGGTGCTGTCGGGGTCTTCGGGGGTGCCATCGGGCAAAACGCCGTTGGCGGCACCGATGGGTTGGCCTAGGGTGGCGGCGCTAAAGTTGCCCACCTGAGCCCCCTCAAATTTCTGTAGCTGTGGCCGGTCTTGCCGCTGCACCACGCGGTTGAAATTGACAAAGCACGCCTCATAGATGGACTCCAGGGCTGAGTGGATATAGTCCTCTTCTACCAGGTCGGGCAGACCCAGCAGCCGAGCCAGGAACTGCCCACAGAGCTGGTCGGCCATCACCACCTCGGAATTGCTGCCGGTATCGAGGCGGTAGTAGCGTCCGTTCCAGAGTTTGGGATGATAGGCTTTGAGGCCATTATCGAGCCAGCGCTGGTACTGAGTTAGCAGAATTGGGGTGTTGCCAGGGGCCAAACCGGCCTCGGTGAGGGTGTGGCCAATGGCGATCGCCGCCTCTAGCGCCGCCAACCACAGCCCGCCGCAGTAGGCGCTGATGCCTTTGAGCTGCCAGTCATCGAAGGTTTGGTCGGGGCACCCTCGTTTTCGGGGATGCCATCGCCATCGCGATCAAAATGTTTGAGGTATTGCAGGGTTTCCACTACGGCTGGCCAGCAAGTCTGGAGAAACACCAAATCCGTAGCCCCGGTGAATTGGAAGGCCCGGTAAACTTGCAGCACAAAATCGCTGCCCAGGTCTTTCCACTGGTTGCAATCTTGGTAGCTGGTGTAGTTGGTTTGCACCCAGGGCTGCTCGTTGGGGGCACCCAGGTCGTGGGGGGTTGCACCTTTGAGTTTGCGGAGGGCTAGCGGGCTTTCAGTACCGAGGGTGACGTAGTAGCCAATCATGCGCTGGCGGCCATCCTGGGTGGGAATGGCCTGGGCAAAGGCCCGCAACACGGCTTTCTCTAGCTCTGGCCACAGCAGCAGCGTGGCAAAGCCGCCGTAGAGGCGCACGTCCAGGCTTTCGTACCAGCGATAGTCGAGGCATTCCAGCACCGCAAATTGGCCCACAGGGTCGGCCTTGGTGGCCGCACTCCAGAGGGTACCACCGCTAGCCAGGTCGTACAACTCGTTGAACAGGCCATTTTGAACCAGTCGGGCCAGTCAGGCCGCTCTAAAATCGGCTGCTGCCAGGTGAGGATGCTCTGCTGCCAGGTGGAGTAGTTTTTTAGGGCGGTTTGGGCAATCTCTCTAGCATTACGCCCGCTGCGGCCAAAAAAGTCCGTATAGCGACGATAGGCTTGCACCCCTTCAGCAAATTCTGTCACCGGCAAATCCCAGGCCAGCGCGATGGGAAGCTGCCGAGTTTCGCCGGGTGGCAGGGTAAAGCGCAGGGCAATGGCACAGCCCACCTGCTCTTCAGCTTCGGCGGGGGTGGTATCCAGCACATTCATCAAACGCCCCAGCCGCGACCAGGCATCCCACAGGTCGCCGCCGTCCCCCAGTTGGGTTCCAGCGCAGATCGTAGGATACCTCCACACCCGGTTGTTCCAGCGTGGCCAAACACCATTGGCCATCACCCTCCTGGGGCTCTGCTTGGCGCGGCCACCAGGCTCCCTCCATCAGGCAGCCCTTGAGGCCATCGGTGGTCACCAGTTGGTTGTAGTTCCCCTGGCTGTTTCCCAGGGCGGGGACGTAGTCGTAGTAGGGGCTGCCGTCATCCCGGAGTTTGAGGTCTGGAGATTTTTGGGTATTCGTGAACCATCCCACCAGGTTTTGCCAACTCACCATCAGGCTCAGGGTCAAGGGGGAATCCGTGGGATTGTGCGCCGTCCACACAAACACGGCTACTGGATAGCTGGCCTCTGCGTAGTTATGGGGCCAAATGGGAGAGAACTGCTCGCAGAAAATGTCAGCCTGAAAGACGTTCTCATAGTGGTACCAACTGCGCGGGTAGAGGGCGTGGTAGGTGCCGGTAGAGCGCTCCGGTGTAGCGGTCGGGTACCAGGCCCAGGTGGAGAGGCTGCCATCGGCGGGCGGTTGGGTGCTGAGGGCGTGGGCCTGGGTTTGGCCGTTAGCCGCTTCAAACAGACTGAACTGGCAGGCTGGAATGCTATGGAAGCTATGCTCGCCACCATCGAGGTGCCAGAGGTTGAAGTCGCCCTGGGGCGATCGGCCAATGCATCCTGCCCCAAAGCCGCCCAGCGGTGCCCCATGCCAGGGGCCATCGTCCAAATTGCTGGCATAGCGGACGGTGTAGTAGTGTGGCCAGGGCTGGCCAAGGGCCGCCGCCACGCCTGGGCGGGAATGGGGGGAAGGATGGGGTTTCAGTCATTCCAAAATATTACCGGAGAGGGTTGGTTTCGAGATGCTGCCCTCCAGG
>JAAUUR010000198.1 GCA_012031045.1 Leptolyngbyaceae cyanobacterium SM2_5_2 | reverse complement strand
CCTCTCCCTGAGGGAGAGGGGTTCTGAATCCGGCTCCCCTTCTCCCCTAGGGAGAAGGGGTTGGGGGATGAGGGCAAAGACTGGACATTTTATTAGTTGGATTACTCTAAGCTGAAATTCTGACCCCACAATCTAGAATCCACACGCTCATCAAGGCGCACAACTTGCCCCGTCGTACACCACATCTACCGGTAGCCAGTACACCGTAGGGTTAGGCATGGCCGCATTGGCCGCATCGGCAAATTTTGCTGGGCAGCTTGTTCTATGGCCAGGACATCGAGGTCGTCATAGCCAGTGGTGGCCAAGCGCCGAGGTTCCCGCATTAGGCTACCATCTGCGGTCACAATCACCTCTAGCCGACCCGGCGCCGGGGCGGGTTGAGGCAGACTGATAACACCGGTCTAATCCGTAGAGGCGCAAGTTCCTTTGGCCCTGGCAGCGGCATTTGGGCGGGGTCATCCCCCCAGTTTTGACTGCTGTACCATTCCAAAAAGCTCTGTGTATCGTTGCGAAGCGCTTTGACCTGGTGATTGTACACCAAGCCTGGGGGCACCTCCGGTTCAATAGTTTCGGCTGGCGGAAGCGGCTCTGGCGTAGGTTTAGGATTAGCCTCAGGCAGCGGTTCGGGCTGGGTTGGCGGCTGAGTTTGGGTAGTCGCTAACTCTGCCTGAGCCTGGGGTCGAGGAGCGGCTAAGGTTGCTTCCGGTGCCGGAGAAGCCACAATCCGACCAGCGGGAACCCGCATCACCTTGTCCGGTAGGGGGACTAGCTCAATGTTGGTGGCCGTGTCTAGTGGCAGCAGCAGCGTTACCGGCTCCTCTGGCTGGTCAGCGTCACGCATAGGCATAGCTAGCAGCAGCCCATGCAGCCCAATCGACACCAGCACCAGCAGCCCGCCGCTCCGCAACCAAGCTGACCACCGCCCAGAATTAACCGTTGACCGTGTAACCATAGCCTTACTCGCTGCTCTGCTTTAGGCGAAGAAACCTCTCTAAGGTGGCACAATCTTACCGAACTGTTAGCCGTAAGCAGACAGTTTTTCTACTGTGGCTAATTTCCCGCTACTCTAGGGCTAGGGCGCTTTACCCAATCAGGTTTGGTATGCGACGAGAAGACTTAACCATCCTCATTTCGGGCTTTTTGTTGGTGACAACGGCCCTTTTGTTAATTGTTCTGGAACCACGAGTATCGTCTTTAATTCCACCCAAGAGGCCAGCGCCTGTGTCTAGCCAACTGTTGACCGACCCATTCCTGCAATATCCCACCTCAGACTCTGTCCAGGTGGTTTGGTTCACCGAGTTTGAGGGAACTGACCACAGCGTTCGCTGGGGCAGGCTGGGGCAGTCGCCAGAGGCCACCCAAGGGAACTGGCCTAACCAGGCCGCCGCCGTTACTACCCAACTCAGCCGCACCCGCGAAGACGACAAATCCCGCATCAACCACCCAGACTTTAAGGATCTGAAGGGGGTGGTCCCCCGACCGATCTGGCGACACCAGGCCACCGTTGTTGGACTAACGCCGGGACAACGGGTACCTTACCAGGTCACCAGTACGCCGCCGGACGGCCCTCCTGCAGAAAGCCGCGTGTTTACCTTAGCCGCTACACCGCCAGCCGGACAGAGCCTCAAGATTTTGCTGACCTCAGATCACCAAAATATGCCCATGACGGCGGCCAATTTGCAGAAGGTGCAGGAAACCATCGGCCAGGTGGATGCAGTATTTTTAGCCGGGGATTTAGTCAACATTCCCGATCGCGCCTCCGAGTGGTTTGACGATAGCCGGGGTAATGGCTTCTTTCCCTGTCTGCAAGGGCGCGCCGACTTTCCTCTGGAACGTGAGGAGCAAATTACTCGCTACCGGGGTGGGGAGCTTATTCAGCATGCCCCTCTCTTTCCGGCCCTCGGCAACCATGAGGTGATGGGCCGCTTCTCCCAAACCGCCCCGCTGAATGATCAGTATAACCAGCCCCACCCCAGGGAGGTTGCCATCCGCCGGTACGACGCCAACGCTGAGTTTTTTAACCCCAACCGGGACGATGCGGTACGCCGTCAATGGATTATCGACAACTCCTTTAATAGCGACACCTACGAGGAAATTTTTAGCCTGCCCACCAGCGTGGTGCCCAATCCCGAACAGCCCGAAACCACCTCCCGCTACTATGCTGTGAGCTTTGGCGATGTTCGCCTGGTGAGCCTCTACGTCACCCAAATTTGGCGACTCCATAGCCTTTCTCCTACCGCACGGGGCGTTACCAAGAGCGAGAAGCCGACCTGAACATCCCGGAAAATTGGGGTTATGGCCAGCATATTTTTGAGCCCATCGAACGCGGCAGTGTCCAGTATCAGTGGCTAGAACAGGAGTTGGCCAGCGAGGCCTTTCGCAACGCCAAATACAAGGTGGTGATGCTGCATCATCCGCCCCACACCCTAGGCGACAACATTGTGCCCGCCTTCACCAAGCCCGTGCCCGTGTACGATCGCCATCCCGATGGCCGCCTCAAAGCCGTGCGTTATGAATACCCCCTTGAGGCCGACTACATTGCCCGCGACCTGGTGCCCTTGCTGGAGTCCGCTGGGGTGAATCTGGTGTTTTACGGGCACTCTCACCTGTGGAATCGCTTCATTAGCCCAGGGGGGACTCACTACCTGGAAACCTCCAACGTGGGTAATTCCTACGGAGCGTTTTGGCAGAAAGACGCTCGCCCGGTACCACCCGCTGAGGGCACTAAAACCCTGGGGGGGTTCACCGCTCAATACTACGTTGCCCAGGGTGATCCCAATGGGCTAGAGCCGGTTATGCCAACCCTAGCTGCCCCAATGACCGATGAAGCCGGTCAACCCCTCCCCTACCTGGCCAGCAATGACATTACGGCCTTTAGCATTTTGGACACCGCCAGTGGTACTGTCAGTAGCTACTTCTTCGATACCCGCCAGCCAGCCTCTAAGGTCGTGAAATTCGATGAGTTTCCCCTACCTTAGCTCCGCTGGTAACGCCGCAGGCTTAACCTCAATGTCCTCATCCGACCCGTTGCGGTGGAATTTGACTCGCAGCTCTTCGCCAATGCGGCTGCGCTCTACCTGCGCCTGAACTTCAGTAGGGGTATTCACCACCGTGTCGTTAATGGACTGAATGACGTCACCAGGTGCTAGCCCGGCAGCCTCTGCTGGGCTACCTTCCAACACTCGAACAATCAGCACACCGGATTCGTCCGCCTTTAGTTGCAGCCCCTGCTCTTCATTGATCTCTTTAATGGTGTCGGGGGTAAGCTCCACCATTTGAATACCCAGGTAGGGGTGCTGCACTTCGCCTGTGGCAAATAGCTCATCGGCAATGCGCTTGGCCGTTTCAATGGGGATGCAAAACCCAGCCCCTGGGCATTGGCGCGAATGGCGGTGTTCATGCCAATTACTTCGCCTCGGTCGTTAAGCAGGGGGCCACCGGAATTACCGGGGTTAATAGCGGCATCGGTTTGAATGAACTGCACCCGCTTATCAGGGATACCAACTTGATTGCTGGTACGCCCAATGGCGCTAATGATACCGGCAGTGACGGTGTTATCTAAACCAAGGGGATTGCCGATGGCGATCGCCCATTGCCCTGGTGATAGATCGTCGGTGCTGCCCAACCGCACGGTGGGTAAATCCGTAGCGTCAATTTTAACGACGGCCACGTCGGTCACTGAATCAGCTCCCACCACCTTGCCCTCAAAGGTGCGCCCGTCCCGCAGAGTAACTTTCACGGTTTTGGTGCCATCCACCACATGGGCATTAGTTAAAATGCGGCCATTAGCATCCAAAATGAAGCCCGACCCGGTGCCCTGCTCAAACCGTTCAGGGGCCATAGAGGGCGGCATTTCATCGCCAAAGAAGCGGCGAAACAGAGGATTTTCAAAGGTTTCTGGGCTAATTTGTGAAACCGACCGTTCTGCATCAATGCGCACCACCGTCGGCCCCACGGCTTCCACAGCGGCGGCAATAAAGTTAGAAGCCGCGATCGGGCTTGGTGCCGCATCCTGAGTGTCGGCTTCGGGTTCAACCACTGTGGCTAGAGCCGTCACCGATGGCGAAGGTTGACTCGCATCTTCCTGGGCCCCCGTAGCACCTAGCTGGTTCACGTAGTGGTGGCCAACCCATCCAGCCCCACCCCCAACCACCAGGGCGGCGGCTATCCATCTCCATGGCTTTGGAAACTGGCCCATTTTCGCTTCTCCTGACAGTATGGTCGCGCGGCCCAAGTAACGCCTAATCGTCACCGGCGCTTAATTGTGCCTTTACTGTAGCGAACATCTCAAGGTTTTTGCCGGTCATTCTCTCAGAACATACCGGATATAGAGGGATATTTCTACTCCCCTGGCCAGCACCGTCCTAGTCATTCCGAGGTACAGTGGGCATTGATATCTTTACTCCCTAAGTAAACGTCTGAGCTAGCGCCATGTCTGAACACGCCGGAAACATTCTACTGGTTGACGATGAGCCCGGCTTGCGAGAAGCCGTACAAGCTTACCTGGAAGACAGTGGTTTTACCGTTAGAACAGCCAGCAATGCCCAGGAAGGCTGGGCGCTGTTGCAGCAGGACACCCCCGACGTGTTGATTTCCGACATCATGATGCCCCAGGTGGATGGCCACGCCTTTTTGTCGCAGGTGCGCGATGATGTGCGCTTTAAGAGTCTGCCGGTAGTTTTTTTGACGGCACGGGGCATGACCAAGGATCGCATCCAGGGCTATAACTCCGGCTGCGACGCTTACCTATCTAAGCCCTTTGATCCAGAAGAGTTGGTGGCCGTTGTTAGTAATTTAATTGAGCGCCGGGCTGCTCAAACCCCAGACGCAGGAGATTTGCCCGATATTGCCGTGATGGCTCGCCAGATTGAGGAAATCAAGGCTATGCTGACTCAAAAGGGAGGCATGACCAAGCTAACCTCTGATATCCGCCTTGATCTAACACCTCGCGAGCAAAGCGTGCTGGATCTGGTAGCCGAGGGCTTGATGAACAAGGAAATTGCCAGCCGCCTCGATACCAGCGTGCGCAATGTAGAGAAGTACGTGAGCCGGCTGTTTAGTAAAACCGGGACGAATAGCCGTACAGAACTGGTGCGGTTTGCCTTAGAGCACGGGTTAGTTAGCTAAGGGCTTACTTTACCCATTCGGTACGGTTAAAGCTTTCCCATTGTCCTCCGGGCGAATGCCCAGGATAAACGGCATGGCGGTTTTCACCCAGGTTGAGATGGGGGTGTAAGCGGCGGCGGCTTCACCGTAGCAGGTTTCCAGCATATCGGTATGGATGATGCCGGGGTTGAGGGTAACAGCCGCCAGCCCTGCGGGTAAGTCTTGGGCTAGAGCCTGGGTAAGGCCTTCGATGGCCCATTTGGTAGCACAGTAGGGAGCTACCCCCGGTGAAGTGGAGCGGCCCCAGCCCGAACTGAAGTTGACAAAGATGCCGCTACCCCTGGCGATCATCGGCGGAGCCAGGTGGCGAATGAGGTTGATGGTACCTGTCAGGTTAACGGCTATAACGGCATCGCATTCGGCGGCGGGCACCTGCCACAGGGGAGCGGGTACGTTGACCAGACCGGCGTTATTAAGGACTAAATCAGGGGTTCCCGCGTTGGCTACCAGGGTTTGGCCCCAGGCTTTAACGGCCTGATCATCGCGAATGTCTAGAGCCGCGAACTGATGGGGTAAAGGATAGAGTTGGCTGAGTTGGGCTATGGCTTCGGCGCTGCGAGCACAGCCAGAAATTTGATGGCCTTCGCTTATCAGGGCGGTGGCTAGCGATCGCCCCAGCCCTCGACTCACGCCAGTAATAACGATGTGTTGGCCCATAGGTTCTGTTTGGTGGTGCTAAGGGTGAGCATGCCGTAAGTTGAGGGTTAACGCAAGCACCTGGCTGAGGGCAGGCTACAGCCTGTGGGAGAATAAAGCCAGCCGATGCGGATGAAAAGCGCCATGCAACAGCCGATACAGCCCTTAATTCGCATTCCGGTGGTAGCGGTACTGTGTGCGCTGGTCTTTTTGGGTTATGGCTTAGGCGCTAGCCCTGAGATGGCTGTCGTTTGCGATGCCCCTCAGAGCCTTGCCTCCCCGATTATCAATAACGCCCAACCCTCGACGGCAGCGGTGCCCTCAGCCCACTGCCAGGTGTGTCAGGGGCGGCGCTTAGGTGTACTACCCGCCATCACCACCGACTTTGATCTGCAGGATGTGGCTATCACCTCCCGCCTCTGTGACAATACGCCTCGGGGAGGGGTGCGATTTTGCCACCACCTAACCCTAATTGGCGACCGTGCCACTGTTACTCTGCCAGAGATTCGCACCCCCCTGACGGCGGCTACACTGATGGATAACTTGCATCGCTTTATGGCAGGCCAGGGAAACAGCAGTGCCGCTGGGGCCATTGTCGATCGTCGGCTTAGTTGGACGACTCCCCGTCGCCTCACCACATCGCTGAGTACCGCTGCAATGGGTGGGCTATTGGCCATGGCCGCCTGGGGGTTATGGGCCGTAAAGTGGCCACCTTTGGATCCCTCCCCTTTGGCGTTAGATGGGGAGCTATCCCCAGAGCCGGAACCAAAGCCTAAGAAAGATTAAGGCTAATCCTGGGCTGAGATGAAGGAAATAATTAGGTACAGCAAGTTTTCTTAAAAACGTCAAGCCCATAAGCCAGGAACTGTTACAAAACTTTTTATTATTGCCGATTTTTCCCCCAGGTTTCCCCAGGTTTTCCCCAGAATTTAATGGGTTTTCCACAGGAAATTACGGCATTGTAGGCCGTAGCTGCCGCCTGTGGATAACTTAATTTCCAGGGCGGCGGCATCATTATTTTGGTCTGCGCTGGCCTGCACAGCCCTGGGGATCACCAAAACCCTGATTTCTTCGTTAGCACCTCCCCAGGACTAGCTCAACTCCGCCTCCAGTGCAAGATTGACAGCCCCAGGGGAGTTCGGCACAATAATTCGACCAGCAACACCAGCGCCGTTGCCATGGCGGCCAATCTACTTCAGTCTCCCGTGTGATTGGAATAGGATTCGTCCGGGTTGAAGGCGGCGCTCTTTTGTTGCGGCTAGGCACCTTTGTCCTGCTGTTTAGGGAGCAACTGCAAGAGTCTTTGGGTTAAGCCCCAGCGCTTAATCTGTCCGATTAGTGTCTATCCCTACGTTATGTCCATCACTACAGTTCCCAACTTTGCTGTGAGGAGGCAACCGCCCGTGATTCCAAACCCTACTGAACCCAGAATCAGCCTAATGGCCGAAATCCCCGAAGAGCTCCATGAAGCCCTCCAGTCCTATCTAGACAACCATACCGCCTGGAGCCAGCATCGGGTCTTCTGTGCCGCCCTGTCGCTTTTTCTCATGCAGAATGGTGCCTGCGATCGCGACATTAATCGCATCTACCTGGATGCCTTGTTTGACTATGCTTACTGAGGGTTAGTGGGAGGGAAAGGAGTTAGGAGTTAGGAGTCAGGAGTCAGGAGGGTTGGAACTTCTGGATTCTGACTCCTGGCTTCTGGATTCCAGGTTCGCAAGTCCAGCTTCGCAGAACTGTCCCAACTGCTGGCTCCTGGATTCCGGCTTCGCAAAACCACCCCGGCTGACGTTGATACCCCATTTGTTCTTAGAAAAGAGCTGACCCTGAGGCGGAGCGTTCCAGCCCCGCCTCAGGGTCAGCTTCATCCAAAACGGGTTAATCAAACCGCTGCCACTTCTACCTCATCCACTTCTGGGTGAAACAGGGTGGCCTCCAGGCGGCAGCCCCGATAGGCCAGAGTGTACAGTTCCTTCAGGTCAAGGATCAGCGGGTAGCGGGGGTTAGCGCCAGTGCACTGGTCATCAAAGGCCTGGTCAGCCATTTCTTCCACATGGTCGTAGAAGGCTTTATCGTCGTCGTTGAGCACCTCCCGAATAGTCATGGGAATGTTGAGCTGCCGCTTGAGGTTTTCGATAGCCTCCACCAGCCGCTCGACTTTTTCATCCTCGGTAGTACCACCCAGTTGCAGGTAATCGGCAATGCGGGCGTAGCGCCACTTAGCATTGGGGTACTTGTACTGCGGGAAGATGGCCTGCTTAAAGGGCACATCGGTGGCGTTATAGCGGATGACGTGGGAGATCATCAGAGCGTTGGCCAACCCGTGGGGCACATGGAAGGTAGACCCCAACTTGTGGGCCATAGAGTGGCATACCCCCAGGAAGGCGTTGGCAAAGGCCATGCCCGCTATGGTGGCGGCGTAGTGTACCTTTTCCCGTGCTTTGGGATCCTTAGCGCCGTTTTCGTAGGCACTGGGCAGGTACTTCATCAGCAGGCGGATGGCCTCTAGAGCCATGCCGTTGGTGTATTCCGAGGCATACACCGATACGTAGGCTTCCAGCGCGTGGGTGAGGGCATCAATGCCGCCAAAGGCGGTCAACCCCTTGGGCATATTCAGCACCAATTCTGGATCCACAATCGCCATATTCGGAGTCAGGGAATAGTCCGCCAGGGGATACTTGATGCCGGTGCGATCGTCCGTGACCACCGCAAAGGGGGTGACCTCAGAGCCGGTACCCGACGTGGTGGGGATAGCCACCATCAACGCTTTCTGGCCCAGTTCGGGGAGATCGTACACTCGCTTGCGAATGTCCATAAAGCGGGTAGCCAGACCCTCAAATTCAATTTCGGGGTGCTCATACATCATCCACATCACCTTGGCGGCGTCCATAGGAGAACCACCCCCAAAGGCAATAATCACGTCGGGGTTGAAGCTTTTCATTAAATCCACCCCCCGATGCACCGTGGCTAAGGAGGGGTCAGGCTCAACGTTGTAGAAGATGTCGTGCTTCAGGCCGATATCCTCCAGAACCTCCTCCAGGCCCTTGGTCATGCCCATGTCGTACAGAGGTTTGTCGGTAACGATGAAGGCCCGTTGCCGCCCTGCCAACTCCCGCAGGGCCACGGGCAAGCAGCCGTACTTGAAGTACACCTTGGGGGGAATGCGGAACCACAGCATGTTTTCCCGCCGCTCGGTCACGGTTTAACGTTCAAAACGTGCTGCACACCCACGTTTTCGCTAACGGAGTTGCCGCCCCAGGTACCACAACCTAGGGTTAACGACGGGTCGAGGCGGAAGTTGTACAGATCGCCGATTGCCCCCTGGGAGGCCGGAGTGTTGATCAACACTCGCGCCGTTTCCACGCCGTTTTCAAACTGCTGAATGTGGTCCTGGTTGTTGGGAGCGGTATAAAGGACGGCGGTGTGCCCCCGGCCCCCAAAGGTAATCAGAGCCTTGGCCTGGGTCAGCGCCTCGGCAAAGTCGGCAGCCCGGTACATAGCCAAAATTGGAGAGAGCTTCTCAAAGGCAAA
>JAAUUR010000197.1 GCA_012031045.1 Leptolyngbyaceae cyanobacterium SM2_5_2 | reverse complement strand
GGGAGTAGGGGCTGGGGGTAGGGCTTTGCCCGTGCGCAGCAGAGGGCAAACTTGCAAAACTGGGATGCATCCTTGCCCCCACCCTAAATCCATCGCCCAAGTTGGGAGAGGGACTTTGAAATCTGGTTCCGGCTCCCCTCTCCTCCCTGGGAGAGGGGCTGGGGGTGAGGGCTGGCAGGGGATTTGTGATCTACTGAGCCTAAGTAGGCCTGAAATTGTTGTAGAAGTCGTTAGCGACTACCGCCGCTGAGGCTTTGATTTTTGTTTACTTCCTTACTCGCCCTATCGTTAGTGTTATCCCAGCCCATCAAGTTTCTATCGATGACCTCGAAAAACGATATGGTTTGGAGGAATCAGCTCAGCCCGATTTTTTTCCAGAATGGACAACCAACCTGGATGCCCTAACTGAGCTTGAAAAGCAATATCTTGATCGGGTCAAAACCCATTTCAAACATCTCTTAAAAAGTTTGCCGCTACTAGAAAATAGTGTCAAAATGGTTGTTCTATCGCCATTACTCGATCTAGCAGGATTTTATGACGAACCCTTTCGCATTAGGTCAGAGGTCGGCGTGAAATAGCTACCGAAGATGAGGGAAACATCATTCGTGGCAGAATTGATGTTTTGGTGTTGAAAGATCAGTTTTGGATATTAGCCCTAGAGTCTAAACGCAGCGATTTTGACGTGAATGTGGCTGTCAGCCAAGCCTTAGCCTACATGTTGGCTAATCAACAGCCGGAGCCTTCTACCTTTGCCCTAATTAGTAATGGTCAGAGCTTTTTATTCCTTAAACTACGGCAACATCCCCAGCCGCAATATGCAAACTCTCGTCTATTTTCCCTCGTCAACCCAGCAACGACCTCTATGAGGTGCTGCAAATCATGCGGCATATTGGCAAGGTCATGATCACGACACTCTAGTACAGGAAGGCGGAAGGCGGAAGGTAGAAGGCGGAAGGTAAAAGGCGGAAGGCGGAAGGCGGAGGGTGGAAATGTGGCGAATGAGTGCATTATTTCCGCCGCAGAATATTAGGAATCAGAAATTGCATTCTCCTAATACTTTCTGACATTCGCGCCAACAGCGAACTCAGACCCTGGCAGTAGAGTTTTGTCCGACAAACGATTGGACCTGGATACTCTACCTGAACCGCTGACCCGGCTCAGCCAATTTCAACCACTCTCTGGCCCACGCCGCATCCTCTGCCTCTAGCGGTGGCACCGGGTCTTGAGCATAGTCAATCACCAGGCCGTAACCTGATCGGTCATAAACACCATCTAGCAGTCCTTTCAAATCCACTATCGGGATTTCATCTTCCGGTTGCAGGGGCAGTTCAAAGCCGGGAATCGCATCGGCCAAATTAAAGCCATACCACTTAGCTTGGGGGCGCATTTCCTGAGGGCTAACCAAAATGCGATAGGTTGAAGGCTCAGCTTCCTGGGGAATGGCCAGCGGCGGCCATTGTCGCAGTAGGTCAATTTCCACCAGATTACACGGGCTGCTGAGCAAGGTAGATCGTTTAGTTTCGTACTCTAGCCGCCCCCGGCCCGGTCGCTTGTTGGTGGGCGACAATACCTCCACCACCGTAATCACCTGGCTGGTAGCAATTTCGCGAATTTCTAAATGGCCTTGGCGAATGGTTTCAGGAATGCTCAAGGTGACGGTAACGGCACCGGCAGGACGGGGAGCCGTAGCCAGGGTACCAGTTACCTGAGTACGCTGGCGCGGCTGTTGTCCCACCAAGACATCAGGTGCCCCGATTAAAATCGAATCTTGGCCATCCACCTGGTAAATCCGCTCTTTGACCAAGACCTGATATTTAGGCAATAGCTTGGGTGCCACATCATCCGCAATCGCCGTGATTAACCGATGGTGAATGTTAGGCCACGCCCTAGGATGCTCCAAGTAGGGATCCATACTAGGGTAGGGAGAAGGCATTGCAGTTTAAGGGTTAAGTTGCTCACAGTGTAGGACAAATCCTCAATCTCCATCAGCAACCATTAAATCCTGCAAACCCCAGTGGAGAACCGGAGTATACTGGAAGCATCGCCCTTTAACCTCGCCTTACCGTGGATTTGTCCTGCAAAAGCGAATATGCGCTGCTAGCGTTGATTGAACTAAGCGCTCACCATGCCGGGGGAGAACCCTTGCAAATTCGTCAAATTTCCTCCCAGCAAAGCATTCCTGACCGATACTTAGAGCAATTGCTGGCCACGCTGCGGCGGGCAGGTCTGGTGAAAAGTCAGCGTGGGGCACGGGGCGGCTATCTGTTGGCCCGCGAGCCGTGGCAGATCAGCCTTTACGATGTGGTGAGCTGCATCGAAGGATTTGAGACTCCGGCGGAGACTACCAATTCCCCTGATACCTTTGAGGCCGTGGTCATTCAAGATGTTTGGCGGGAAGTGCGACAGGCGATTGAGGGAGTGCTGCAGAAGTACACTCTGCAAGACCTGTTGGATAAACGCAACGCCAAACAACAACTCGATATCATGTATTACATCTAGGCCAGATCTATGCGCATTGCAGACAACGTTACCCAGCTCATCGGCCAAACTCCGTTGGTTAAGCTCAACCGCATTCCCCAGGCCGATGGCTGCCTAGCCCACCTGGTGCTTAAGCTGGAGGGCATGAATCCCTCCGCCTCGGTGAAAGACCGCATCGGTATTAACATGATCGAAGCGGCGGAGGCAGCCGGTTTAATTACCCCTGGCAAAACCACCCTGGTAGAGCCCACCTCTGGCAACACGGGCATTGCCCTGGCGATGGCGGCGGCGGCCAAGGGCTACCGGCTAATTTTGACCATGCCCGAAACCATGAGTTCTGAGCGGCGGGCCATGCTGCGGGCCTACGGGGCTGAGCTAGAGCTTACCCCCGGTATGGCTGGCATGTCGGGCTGCATCCAGCGAGCCCAGGAGATTCTCGACACCCTGCCCGATGCCTACATGCTGCAACAGTTCCGCAACCCGGCCAATCCCGATATTCATCGCCGCACCACCGCCGAAGAAATCTGGGCCGACACCGATGGCCAGGTGGATATGCTGGTAGCTGGGGTGGGCACCGGCGGCACCATTACCGGCGTGGCGGATGTGCTGAAGCAGCGCAAGCCCAGCTTTAAGGCGATCGCGGTAGAGCCGGTGAACAGCCCGGTACTGTCTGGCGGACGGCCCGGTTCCCACAAAATTCAGGGCATTGGGGCCGGATTTATTCCCGATGTGCTGAATGTTAGTTTGATTGACGAAGTGGTACAGGTGGCCGATGAGGATGCCATTAGCTACGGTCGCCGTTTGGCCCGGGAGGAGGGGTTGCTCTCCGGCATTTCCACCGGGGCGGCGGTCAAAGCGGCGGTGGAAGTGGGGCGACGGCCCGAAAATGACGGCAAACTGATTGTGGTGATCCAGCCCAGCTTTGGGGAACGGTACCTGAGTACGCCCCTGTTTCAAGACCCAGCACTGATGGCCCCACTAGCGTTGGGGTAATATCATGGCGGAATTGAATGCCGGGGCACTCACCTTTCAAGAATTTGCCATGGCAGAACCCTTGCCGCTGGCTATGTTGCACAGCGCTGTATTGAATTTTTTGCGCGATCGTCAGGATGCCGTTGTGTTTGGAGCACAGGCCGTCAATGCCTGGGTTAGCGAACCTCGCATGACTCAGGATATTGATCTACTTTCTACCCAGGCGGCCCTCCTGGCTGAGGATATCTGCCAGATGTTGGCAACCCAGTTTCAAATCGCCGTTCGGGTTAGAGAGGTTAAGGCTGGCTTGGGATATCGCATTTACCAACTGCAAAAGAATGGGAATCGGCATTTAGTAGGCATCCGGCAAGTTGAGGTGTTACCCCTGGCAGAACAGGTCGAGGAACTTTGGGTACTGGCCCCTGTTCCTCTGCTGGCCTACAAAGTAATCGCCCTACACAAACGTCAGGGAAATCCTAAGGCTGGTACCGACTGGCGAGATATTGCCATGCTCCTGCTGGCCTTCCCTGGGTTGAAGGTCGATCCAGGCCCGGTACCGCAGAACTTACTAAAGCCCAGGCCGAACCCGATATCCTGGCGCTCTGGCAGGAATTAGTTAGGCAACCGATTCAGCCCATAGATGACGACGAGGATTTTTGACCTGATTTCCCTGCCACTCAGGAGCTACCATGCGCAAAAAAGAAACGGCTCAAGGGCTGACGGTGCAGGCCATTGCCGGTACCCACGTGGTGTTGCTGGGGTTCAATATGGCAGAGGCCGACTGCGACGGGCTGCTGGGGTTTGCCATTCACCGCACCGACCACACCGAAGACGAAGCCTACTGGCTAACCGGCCTGAAGACCTTTGCCGAAACTGACCCTGGCCTGCCACCGGGCAGCAAGTATTCTACCCGCAAGCATCCGATTCAAAGCTTTAGTTGGGCCGATTTTTCCGCCAAACCCGGCTACGACTATACCTACCGTGTCCATGCCCTGAAGGGAACCCCCCAGGCTCTAGAGTCCGTAGCCAGGGTGCGAGTCCGTGTTCAAACCGAGTCGCCCGCCAATGGCGACCACGATATCTACTTCAATCGTGGGGCGGCGGCTTCCCAGGAGTACGCCCGACGATTTGGCAGCCGCTCTCCGGCAGAGGTTGGGCCGGCGGCGTTTGAATGGCTCTCACGTGGCCTGTACGAGGCCATGCTGGATTTCATTGGGCTGGCCAGCGGCCCTGGGTTTGAACTGCGGGTTTGTGCCTACGAGTTTCACTACCTGCCGGTGCTAGAGGCGCTCCAAGCGGCCCACCAACGGGGCGTTAAGGTGGCGGTTATCTATGATCGCCGTAAAGACGAGCCCGGTGAGCGCAATGATCGGGCCGTTGAGCAGATCGGCCTGGGCGACCTCTGCCTGAAACGCACCGTCAACGTGTCTGCCATTTCCCACAACAAGTTCATGATTCTGCTGCAAGACGGCCAGCCCCAGGCCGTGCTCACGGGTAGCACCAATTTTTCCGAGGGCGGCATTTTTGGCCATTCCAACGTGGTGCATGGGGTAGAAGAGCCAGAAATCGCCGCCGCCTATCTGCGCTATTGGGACTTGCTGGCGGCTGACCCCAAAAGTGTCTCGTTGCGTCCTCTGCTGGAGGCTATGTATAGCTTGCCAGCGGGTAAGCCTACCCAGGGTACCGGGGTGGTGTTTAGCCCTCGCCGCAACCTGGAGGCCCTGGACTGGTACGCCACCCTGGCCGCTGGGGCTCAAACCAGCCTGTTTGCCACCTTTGCCTTTGGCATGCACCCCCTGTTTCAGGAGGTCTACCGCACCAGCTCCGCTAAACTCCGCTTTGCACTGATGGAAAAAGCCACTCGCCCTATGGCCGCTGGCCCTGAACGAGAGGCCGAAGAAGCCAAGATAGTCTCTCTCCGCCAGTTGCCCGAAAACCGCTTTGCCATTGGCGCTCACCTCAACCTCAACCGTTTCGACCGCTGGCTGCAAGAGCGCCTGTCGGGCCTTAACCGCAATGTGCGCTACATCCACACCAAGTACATGCTGATTGACCCATTAGGGGATGATCCCATCATCGTGGCCGGGTCGGCTAACTTTAGCGCCGCTTCTACCACCGACAACGATGAAAACATGCTGATTATTCGTGGGAATCGCCGGGTTGCCGACATTTACCTGAGCGAGTTTATGCGGCTTTATAACCACTATGCGTTTCGAGAATGGGCCGCCACCCAGATCGAACCCAACCAGGCCACCTTCAACCATCTCCGCACCGATGTCTGGTGGCAACGCTACTTTGGCGATACTGAGCAATCTCACCAGCGCCAGTACTTTGCCGGAGAAAACGGAGAGGGGATGCATCGCCCCTAACAGCTACCCGCTTTGGTAATTCAGTAGTCTGTAGGGGAGGGAATGTGTGCATTGGCTAAATCACTGTGCTGGATGATGCCGCGACCAAGAAAGCCGAGGCCGACAAGCTGGTATCCCAGGGGTTTTTGAGCGCCAGTCCAGTCTTTCGTGCCTTTCGATCTACAGAATCATCCCAAAATAGCATCCGAGCTTTGCAACGCGCCCTGGAGCTTTATCGAGCCTCTGATGTGCGCAGTGCTTTTCCCCAAGCAAGTCAAAAGGGCGAGGCAGATGCGCTGTATAACCTTCACTTTTCTTACCAGAGATTAGGGCAGCATCAAGACGCAATTTCTTACCTAGAACAGGCGCTGGAACGTTACAAAGCAATTCAAAAACAAGAGGGTGGAGCAAAAACCTTAGAAACCCTTGGCTTGCTCTATACAGACCTACAGCAATACCCCCAAGCTACAGATTTTTTGAGTCAAGCCGTTGATGCCTACCACAGTTTTGATGTAGACCAGGCGTGCAATATTCTCAGCCATCTGGGCACAGCCTATTGGGCTGCCGGGCAGCTTGAAGCGGCTATTCAACGCTTAAATCAAGCTATTGATCTAGCTATCCAATTAAATAACCCCGACCGGCAGCTTGTGCCGCTGCAAAATCTGGCCAATATTTACAGTAGTCAAAACAATTACCTTCAAGCTTATCGCTGTTGTGAGCAGGCTTTGCAACTGGCCAGACAAATGGGTAATCTCCGAGAAGAGGGCAAAACGCTCTACAATCTTGGTTTATTACACGTCAGGAATGCCGAATTTGAACGTGGAGCCACTCTCTTAAATCAGGCTTTAACAACTTTCAAAGACATCGGCGATAGAGACTTTGAGCTGAATGTTTTGGTTGATTTGGCCTCTGCCCATAGCACACTGGGTCAGTATGCTCAGACCATTGATGTGCTTCATCAGGCGATTACCCTTAGTGAGGCAAACGGAAACCTCTCTGGGCAGCTAACTTGTTTATTCCAGCTCGCTGAAGTTCATCGTTTATCTGAACATTATCAAGCCGCCGTTACCATCTATCAACAACTGCTTGACTATAGTCAGGCTCAGGGAGATTTGCACTCGGCGGCAGAGCTGCTGCTGTCTTTGGGGGTATGCTATTCACGGCTTAATCAACCCCTGCAAGCCTGTGAGGTTTATCAAAAAGCCGCCTCACGCTATGAATCCATTGGGGAACTGAGGGGTGCCGCCAACGGCTGGTACAACCTGGGGACAAGCTTTGGGGCTTTAAAGCAGTATGAGCGCGTTCTTCAGCCACTTCAAAAAGCCCTGGCTATGTATGAAGAGCTAGGCAATCGCCCAGCCCAGGTTCAATGCCTTGGGGATCTGGCGGCTACCTATTTCTCCCTTGAACAAGTTCAAAACGCGATCGAGCCGCTCCAGCGAGAGTTGTCCTTGGTGCAGGAAATGGGCGCTCAGCAGGCCGAATTAGATGTGTTGGGTCGTTTGGGGCTAGCCCATGTCGGCTTGGGGCAAGCCATAGCTGGTTTAAGACTGATCGAGCAGGCGGCAGAGATTGCCCAGCGCCTGGGCGATAGCGAGTCTGAACTAAAAATTTCAGCACTACAACAACCTCTTGCAGCGGATGCTGCGTCAGCAGTACTGAGTCGGCTACTGGTGCCGCCGCCCAACTCTCTGGGGTAGCGCTACGGTACCCAACTTCGCTGCACGGTGCCAGGCAACGATTGCCCCAACCAGGGCGTATTGACCGACAGAGACTTGAGATTGTCCGCCGTAACGTTCCAACTGGCGACGGGGTCAAATAGCACCATCTCCGCTGGGTGTTGCGGTTGAATGGTAGGCGCGGCCTGGCCCCAACAGCAGGCCGGACGGGTGCTGAGGGCGGCAAGCAGGGTGAGGGGAGACCAGCCGCCATGGATAACCAAGGTATGCCACAAAATTGGCCAGGCCAGTTCCAGGCCGATCGCCCCCGGCGGTGCCGAAGGAAAGCCCACGGTTTTGTCTTCGTAGGTGTGGGGGGTGTGGTCGATGGCAATGGCGTCGATGACACCACTCTTAACGCCTTCGATCAAAGCCATCTGGTCATTGGGATTGCCCAGGGGCGGAGCCAACCGCAGGTTGGGGTCGTAGCTGTGGAGATCCTTAGCGCTAAATAGCAGGTGCATCCAGGTGGTGCTGGCGGTTACGGGCAAGCCCTGCTGTTTGGCCTGCTGCACCAGTTCGACGCTCCGCGCCGTGGAGAGCCGCATCAGGTGAACCGGGGTGCCCACCAGAGCCACACACTCTAGCAGGGCCGCCAGAGCCGCCGTTTCAGAACTAGCCGGATCCCCTGGCAGGCCGTAAACCAAGGAAAAATCTCCCTCCCGCGCCACGCCAGCATCGCGCAGGGTGACATCGCAGGGCCACAGGGCAATCGGCTTCTGCAAGGGCTGGAGGTACTGCAACAGCCGCTGCACCAGCAGGGGGTTCTGAATCGCCTCGCCATCGGTAAAACCCACGATGGGGGCTGCCGCCAGTTCCGCCAGTTCCGCCATTTGCTGGCCCTGGGCGGAGTGGGTCAGCGCTCCCCAGGGATAGAGGTGCGGCAAATTTGGGTGGGTTTGGGCGATCTCCCCTCGCCGCCCCAGCAGCTTTTCCACCAGGGCCGGATGGTCGATGGCTGGGTCGGTGGTGGGCAAAATGCCCAGCCGGGTAAAGCCCCCGGCCTGCCCCGCCAGCAGCAGCGATTCCAGCGTTTCCCGCGATTCGTAGCCCGGCTCCCCAGAGGAACTGTACAGATCCACCAGCCCCGGCAGGAGAATCTTACCCTGACCCTCAATCACCTCGGTGTCTGGGGGAATTTCGGCCAGGGAAGAGGCTATCTCTGCAACCACACCATCCCTGACCAGCACATCCACCACCTGGTCAGTCTGCGTCACCGCATCCAGCAGACACACCTGCTGGATTAGCTGCGTCTGCGTCACAGTGCCCCGGCCGCCGTCTTATCTAGCACGCTCCCCGACAGGTGATGGTAATGTTGGCCGCATTCAACACGGGCGGGCTGTCGATGCCGTTGGGGTAGTCGATGACGCTGACAGCCCCATTGCCCTGCTTAAACCGCCAGAACGACTCTGGCCCCAGCCCCAGCACGTGGCAGAGCAGGGCTTTGTTGACCGCATCGTGGGCCACCACCAGCACGGTTTGCACCGAGTCGCCGCCGCTGTGGGCCGCCACAATTTGCTTCCAGGCCATAATTGCTCGGTGCCAGACCTGTTGCAGGTTTTCGCCCCCTGGCATCTGCACGGTTTCGGGCGAGGTTTGCCACTGGTGTAGCAGTCCTGGATAGTTGCCCTCAATTTCTGACTCGTAGAGCCCTTCCCACTCGCCGTGGCTAATTTCCTGGAGTTCATCCACCGAGTGCAGGGTCAGGCCAGGATGGTGCTTGAGGATGATTTCCGCCGTCTCTTTAGGGCGCGCCATCGAACTGGTGTAGGCCGCATCAATGGGCACCGGGCTGAGAAATGCCGCCGCCTTTTCCCCTGGGCACGGCCATTCTCGTTAAGGGGCACGTCAATTTGGCCCTGAAAGCG
>JAAUUR010000196.1 GCA_012031045.1 Leptolyngbyaceae cyanobacterium SM2_5_2 | reverse complement strand
CCACTTTTCCTGTAAATTCCCTCCGCATCAATACCTGCCATACACAATACATATATATATGTGTGTGTGTGTGTGTGCACTGATGGCTGGTTTAAGCTAGATGACAAATAGATCACAAAGTAGTAAGTTCACAGAGATGACTTGCCATTAGTAGTAATAAACTCGACACATTTCTCCACAAATATTGGAACATTATTCTTATTCAACGGCTGACTGCTCAAATGGCTCACCGACACGGTGCCAGGCCTTATCAACCGGCTAACTCGCGGCCTCAGCCGTCAGCAACTATTGCTGCTGTTGCTTTGTTTAGGGTTGCTGACCAGGCCCGTAATTATGACTCACCCAAAGATTTGGCAGCAGGGTGTGATTGCGCTGCTGTTGATGGTGGTGGGGTATGGGGTGCTTTACCTGGAGGCGGCGCAGGTGCACAATCAGCGATCGCGGGAATCGCTCCATCTCTTTATGGTGGTGTTGAGTAGCCTGACGACGTTACGTTACCTGTATTACCGCACCCGCTACACCCTCAATTTGGAAACACCTTTAGATGCGGTGTTTTCGATACTCCTCTACGCTGCCGAGTTGTATGCGCTGGGGACGTTGTTTCTGTCGTATTTTCAGACCTTACGGCTGCGCGATCGCAAACCCGTCAGCTTGCAGGGTACCCCCCAGGCCGAGTGGCCCTCGGTGGATATCTACATCCCTACCTATAACGAAGATGTGGCCATTGTCCGGAAAACGGTGCTGGCGGCCGCAGCGATTGAATATCCTGCCGACAAAAAGTATGTCTACGTCTTGGATGATGGTCGCAAGCACCCAGAACGCCGCGCCGAGCTGCAAGAGCTGTGCGACGACTTAGGGGTAGTGCTGCTCACCCGCGACAATAATGACCACGCCAAGGCTGGAAACATCAATGCGGCCTTAGTTCGCACGACGGGCGATTTGGTGCTGATTTTAGACTGCGACCACATTCCGGTGCGGGGCTTCTTGCAGGAAACGGTGGGGTTTTTTGGCAATCCTCAGGTATCCCTGGTGCAAACCCCCCACTGGTTTTACAACCCAGACCCCTTTGAGCGCAACTTGTTGACTCGCGGGCAGGTGCCGGTGGGTAATGAGTTGTTCTATAAAGTGCTGCAAAAAGGTAACGATGCCTGGAATGCGGCCTTTTTCTGCGGGTCGGCGGCGGTGGTGCGGCGTCAGCACCTGCTGGAGGTAGGCGGCATTGCGACCGAAACCGTTACGGAAGACTGCCACACCTCCCTGCGGCTGCATGCCCTGGGATATCACACTATCTACTACGACAAAATTATGGTGGCTGGCCTAGCGCCTGAAAAGTTCTCAGCCTATGTGGGGCAGCAAGTGCGCTGGGCCAGGGGGATGGCGCAGATTCTCCGATTGGAGAATCCCCTCTTCAACCGCAAGCTCAACCTCACTATGGCGCAGCGGATTTGCTACCTGAGCGCCACCTCCCACTTTTTCTTTGGCTTTCCTCGGTTGATGTATGCCCTAGCCCCGGCCCTGTTTTTGCTGTTCAGCATCAACTCGGTGAAGGGGCTGGGGGTAGAAACCCTGCTCTACGCCCTGCCCCACATCGTGCTGTCGATGCAGGCCAACCACATTCCCTACAAGCAGGTGCGGTTTTCCTTTTGGAATGAAATTTACGAATTTGCCATGTCCTTTCAGGCGGGCATCGTCACACTGCTGGCCCTGATCAATCCCCGGCTGGGAAGCTTTAACGTTACTGCCAAGGGCATTATGGTCAACCAGCGCAACTTTGACATCCACAGCGTGCGCTACCTGCTGATATTGGGCTTAATTACCGCGACTTCTCTGGTAACGGTGCCGTTTTGGCTGTTGCTCAGCCCTGAAGATACCCAGGCGGTGCTCATTAACGTGCTTTGGTGCGGGTTTAACCTGATTCTGGTGATGGCCGCCTGCCTGGTGGCCCTGGAGCAACCCCAAATGCGCCGCACCCACCGCCTACCGCGACAGCTCACGGCCATTGTGCACAGCGAGGGCCAACAATGGGTGGGCCAAACCCTCAACATCAGCGAAAGTGGGGCGCAAGTTCTGCTGGAAGAATGGCCCAACATTGCCGATGAGGTGCGGGTGGAACTGGTGGGTGATTATGACCAGCGGGTGCTGCTAGAGGCTCACATTATCCGGGCTTCGGCCACCAGCCGCCTGGAAACCCAACTCACCCTGGACTTTATCAATGTTAGCCCTGGCCAGGCCGACGATCTGGCCCTGGTGCTGTATTCCGATGTGAAGGAATGGTACTCCCAAACCCGCAGCCAGGTGGATCGCCCGCTGCGATCGCTCCAGTTCATTGCCACCAGCCTCTGGCGTGTATTTACAGACTTTCAGCCGGAAACTGGGGTCAAAATGCGTAAGCTGGTGCAGGCCGAAGCTCACCTGGCTTGGGAAGGCTGGCACAGCGGCAGCTACCCGGTGCGCGTGGTCGAAATGGGCACCCGTGACCTGCGGCTGGAGTTAGCCGGGGTCACTCCTCTGGATCGCGTGACACTGCTGGAAACCTCACCTACGGTAGGGCTACTCTTTCCGCCAGGGGAAAGTCTAACCATGGCCCAAAGCCTGGTGGCCCAGGTCGCCCAAACCATCGATTTACCCTCCTCCGACCCCACCCAGCCCCGAATGATGGTGGAATTGACCTTTCCGCCCACTCTAGATGGCCAGCAGCGTCGCAAGATTCAGCAGGTGCTGCGAGCTTTGGGGTGATGGAGAGGGGAGAGGGAAGACGGAAGAGGGAAGACGGAAGACGAGGAGGATCAGCTTTCTGACTCCTAGCTCCTAACTCCTAACTCCATGTCATTTTCCAATCAAGCTAAAAAAGATGTCAAAATAACTAACTTCACAAAACGCTTATAACTTTGCGGATTGTTCAATCAAGTCATTTATTTGTTTTTTATATTCAGGGTTATTCGAGCTGGTATAATATATACAAAAGGCAAAGTTCGAGCGCTGTTCCTGACTATTGATCACGTTTTCTAAGTATTTTCTTAGTTCGTTTTAACACCGAAGTTGAGGTTTTGTGTCAATTTGTTTGACGATCATCCTTAACATTGGCATGTTGGCCTGATCAGTTCAGCTGAACTAGTGGCCAACCTCACTCCCTAACGCTCGCATCTACCCCGCATCTGCCTGAACCATTCTTATAATCCAATCAATCATCAACTGTCTTGAGTTTTTCTGGAGTCAAAGACTTTCCAAGTCGGTTGATCAGGATTTCATTGGCCTCATCAATTCAGCCTTGCTAGAACGGCATCGCTAACAGTGATAGGCTCGCTCTTCGAGGTTTCCCTCTGCCTGAATTGGTGAGTCGCTTTGCTGGGCATAGAATCCTAAATTTATAGTTAGCATCTGCCTTTAATTTCAATTAGCTTCTTTTACAGCATTGCCCTGCTGGTTAAGGTGCAGCCTGTCTGCTGAAATCAAGAATTGCAGAATCATCTACGTACCTGACGAGCTTCCAAGAACGTTGTATTAGTGGTTAAACCGGCACTATGAAATGGATTTTTTCAGAAAATCCGGTAGTAGTCACTTTTTCATACTTTTCATACATCTACTAGCGCTGATGCCCTGCATTAGAACATCCCATGCAACAACCGATTTTTACGGCTCTTCCTATGGCATCTCCAACGCCGCAACCAACTCTACACGTGCTGAGCTTGCTGGCTCAAGTGAGCAGTCGTCAGGTTAGTGGGTGCCTCAAGGTGACAACACCCACTAACCATTGGCTACTGTTTTTAGAGCAGGGCGCTCTTAATTACGCCACCACCACCGAACGAGCCTTTGATCGGTTAGACGCTCATTTACGGCGGCTGAGTTTGCAGGTGCCAGGGTTAGTCAGCGCGTTGCGGGTACAGGTCAGGTTGCTTTTTGAGCAGCAGCCATTCTCCAACAGCGGCACGGTCAATTGTCCCGATTATCAGGCCATCTGCTGGCTGGTTGAGCAGCATCACTTGCCCATTACCCAAGCCACTAGCCTGATTGAAACGATGTCTAAGGACGTAGTAGAAGCGTTTTTGGCGGTGCGAGAGGGCAACCATGAACTCATTGAGGTCAGCCGTTTGGAGCCCATGCCCTGGTACTGCCACCTCAACTTGAGAACCACCGTTGAAGAATGCTACGGGCGAATGCAGCAGCGGCGTAATAATGGCGCGGCGACCCTATCACAGCGGGGCAATGGAGCCATCCCCGCCGGGCGCAGTGTAGCTGTGGCAGAACCAGTCATGTCTCAACCAACTGGTCTCGACGCTAACCCTGTCAAAAGTGCGGCTAAAACCCACTATACCATCGCCTGCATTGACGATAGCCCAACTGTGCTACGGGCTATTAACGAATTTTTGGATGACAAAATGTTCTCCGTAGTGATGATTGAGGATCCGGTAAAAGCCCTCATGCAGGTGATTCGAAATAAGCCCGATTTAATTTTGCTGGATGTCACCATGCCGAATCTGGATGGCTATGAGCTTTGTTCTCTGCTACGCCGCCATCCAGACTTTAAAAATACGCCCATTATTATGGTGACCAGCAACACCGGTTTGATTGACCGAGCCAAGGCTAAGCTAGTGCGAGCATCGGGGTATTTAACGAAACCTTTTAGTCAGTCTGACTTGCTTAAATTTATCTTCAAATACTTGAATTGACTGTCTTTATTTTCGCAGTTATCAGGGCTAAATTGACTTGGAAGAGGGAGTCAGCCAGAAGCATCAAGTCTTCAAGAGTATGTAAATAGTGGATCATCCACTACTTTTACCTGGTTGAAATTATCTCACGTAAGGCAATATCAAAATCACGATTCTTTCAGGACAGTATTTTTAGGTTAATACACTATGCAAGCTACCCTACTGGGCACCATTTTAGTCGTCGAGGACACCCCTTCAGAGTTGGAATTAATGGTGCATTATCTCCGTGATAGCGGCTGTACGGTGATTTCTGCCATCACTGCACAGGAGGCGATGGAAAAAGCCGCTCAGCACCGCCCAGATGTGATTATTACTGATGTGGTGATGCCCGGCATGAGCGGCTTTGAACTCTGCCGAAATTTAAAAAAACAACCTGAAACAGCTCACGTCCCCATCGTAATTTGTACTTCCAAAAATCAAGATATCGATCGCCTCTGGGGTATGAAACAAGGGGCCAACGCCTATTTAACTAAACCCTACACCCGCGACCAACTGGTGCAGGCGGTAATGACTGTCATGAGGACCCATTGATGAGCGATCTTTCCCTAGTTGCCCTGGGATCTCAGTCCACCAGCACTGAGTTAGCCCCCAAAGCTTTCGTATCGTTGACTCACAGCTATCTGAACTTTAGCTTGGGGACGCAGTCAGCCCTCCTACCCACTCGCCAGGTTCAGGAAGCCATTACCATCCCGGCGGCCCACATTACGCCAATTCCTAACATGCCGCCCGCCATTTTAGGGCTCATCAATCGCCGTAGCCAGGTGCTGTGGGTGGCCGATCTAGCGTTGATGTTAGGGCTAGCTGGGATCGCCTATCCCACCACTCAGCAGTACAACCTGGTGCTGGTTCAGATTGGAAGCGTGATCATGGGTCTGCGGGTGCACCAAGTGGTTGGCATTTTAAGTACTCCCCCCGACCAGATTCAACCGGCCCCAGCCTATGTTCCTCCCAGTCTGGTGCCCTTTTTGCAGGGCTGTGTTCTGCAAGACAAAGACGTTCTGCTGGTACTAGACGGCGAAGCTATTTTGCAGGCTCCTGCCCTACGCAGCCCCGACTAGTGCCGCCATGCCTAACCCAACCCCCTGCTCGCTCTAGCCCATTCCTCCATTGATGAAGGTAGTTCCACCCATGACCACAGACTTTCGTTCCTCGATTCAACCCCAGCCCACTCAGCCCACCAATGGCCATGGGGCTCACCTGAACAATGGCACCGGGCCGCTGTCGTCTGCCGAGACCCAGACCTCAAGCCATGCCGATGGTAGTCAGGAGGCGGTTCGACCCAGCCGCTGGTTATCACTCGCCCCGCCCAGTCCACTGGGGTGCAGTGGTTTAGCAACTTAAAGGTGGGTAAAAAGCAACTGACTGGTCTGTTGACCGCTGAGATCCTCTCGGTAATTGGGCTGGTTGGGGTAGGCTCCTATCTGATCATTTCTGGGGGGCGGCATCAGTTGCTCAACCAGGCCACGGCTGAGCTATCGGTGGCTGAGATTGAGTACAACATCAAAGTCAACCAGATGGGCTTTGGCTTTCGGGGCCAGTCTGACAACCGCGCCATTGTTGATGTGGCGGTGGCCGATGCCGCTGGGGCTACGGTATCGGCGGCGGAACTGGCTGCCGTGCGTGAGATTCTGCAAAACGAGGTGGAGGCTCGCCAGATTGAGTACGCCACCCTAGTGGGCAAAGATCTGCAAATTATTGCCAATGCCAATGCCGATCGCCGGGACCAGAAGTTTGACCCCGATGGCTTGGTGGGCACGGTGCTGCAAAATCCCCGCCAGATCAAAACCAGCGCCATTGTGAGCTGGGAGGAATTGCAAAACGAAGCCCCGCCTCTGCCAGAAGGCTTTTCTGAGCAAGACGCGCTGATTCGCTACACCGTTACCCCGGTTAAAGACCCTAACTCTGGCGATGTGGTCGGGGCGCTGGTGTCGGGCGACATTGTCAACGGCAAGGATGGGATTCCTCGCGGGGCGTTGGCCCCCTTCCTGAACGGTTACAGCGGCATTTATCAACGCCAGGAGGACGGCAGCTTTGGCCTAACTACTTCGCTCTACGCTGGAGATAACACGGATCTAGAGGCGGCGGATTTCAACCTCAGCCTTGACGACCCAACCTTGCTACAGCAAGGGGCAGCCATCCCCGGCCAAGCCGTGACGCGCCGCGATCCCATCAATGGCAAAACCTACACCCTGGCCGCCAAGACCATCCAGGACTTTAAGGGTGAGCCGGTGGCGGTGCTGGTGCGAGGCACCTCGGAAACCCCCCTGAATAAAGCCATCCGCCAGAGTTTGCAAATCCAGTTGCTGATTGCCCTGCTGGCGGTGGCCGCTGATATCGCGCTGGCTCAGATTTTGGGTCGCTCTATTCTGAGGCCGCTGGGCAACTTGCAGACGGCTACCCAGCGGTTTACCCAGGGCGATCGCAGCGCCCGCGCAGATGTTTTTGCCACTGACGAAGTTGGGCAGGTGGCCCATACCTTTAACCAACTGGCTGACAGCATTGTTCAGTCTGAACAGCAGCTCCAGCGCCAGACTCAACAAGAAAAGCTGAAGACCTCCCAGTACACACTGCTGAGCGAGCTGAATAATCGCATTCGCAAGACCTTGAATGAACAGAATATTCTCAACACGGCGGTGGACGGCCTGAGGGATTTGCTGGGGGTAGATCGGGCGTTGATTTACCGCTTCCGCCCCGACTACAGCGGCGGCGAGATTATCGCTGAATCTGTCGGGCGGGGCTGGAAGCGCATTATGGGTCAAACCATTAATGATCCGCTAACGCCAGAGGCACTAGAGCGCTTCTTTTCGGGTCGCGTCACCTGGATAGAAGATCGGGAGAAAGCCGAGCTGACCCACTGCCACTGCGAAATTCTGGAGCGCATGGAGGTGCATGCCAACATGGTAGCGCCACTCTTGGCGGGGGATGAACTGATTGGCCTGGTTTGTGCCCACCAGTGCGATGGCCCGCGAGCCTGGAGTCCGTTGGAAGTTGACCTGATCCAGCAGGCTACCCTGCAAATTGGCGACGCTCTCGGTCAGGCCCGCATCCTCAAGGAGCAGGAGCTAACCGCGACCCGTGAGCGGGAGCTGAATGAACTCACCTCCCGCCTGAGAGAAAGCCTGGATGAAGCCCGCATTTACCGGGCTGCCGTTACCGAAACCCGGCGCATACTGGAGGCCAGCCGGGTAGTGGTGTATCACTTTGATGCCAACTGGAAAGGCACCTTTGTCGCCGAGTCTATCGCCCAGGGGTGGACAGCGGCCCTGGGGACGACCTCTACGACCCTGCTTAAGGAAAATACATCGAGCAGTACAAGCAGGGGCGGGTACAGGCCGTCACCAATCTCCGGGAGGCGGGCCTTACTGAGTGCCACCTGAAGCAGCTAGAGCAGTATCAAGTCAAGGCTAACCTGGTGGCCCCCATTATCATCAACGACCAGTTGATTGGCCTGCTGATTGTGCACCAGTGCGATCACCCCCGCCAGTGGAGTCCTTTGGATATCAACTTCCTGCGCCAGGCGGCCATTCAGCTAGGCTTTGCCCTGGAGCAAGCCCAACTCTATACCCAAGCCCAGGCTCTTTCAGAAGAACGTCGCAGGCAGCAAGAAGCTCTGCAAATGCAGCTCGTTGGTCTGCTGAGCGAAGTAGAAGGAGCCTCCAGCGGCGACCTAACGGTGCGGGCCGACGTTACCGCCGGAGAAATTGGCACCGTTGCGGACTTCTTTAACTCCATTGTGGAAAGCCTGCGCCAGATTGTGACCCAGGTGAAGCACTCGGCAGAGCAGGTTAACTCCGCCCTGGGCGACAACGAAGGCGCTATCCAATCCCTGGCCGACGAAGCCCTGCGCCAGGCCGAAGACGTCACCCAAACCCTGGCCTCGGTAGAACAGATGACGGCCTCCATTCAGCAGGTGGCTGCCAACGCTCAGCAGGCTGCCGTAGTGGCCAACAGTGCCTCCGTCACCGCCGCCTCCAGCGGCCAGGCGATGGATTTAACCGTACAAAACATTCTTGGCCTGCGGGAAATCATCGGTGAAACCTCCAAGAAAGTGAAGCGGCTGGGGGAATCCTCCCAGCAGATTTCCAAAGCCGTCTCTCTGATTAACCAGATCGCCATGCAGACCAACCTGCTAGCCATCAACGCCGGCATTGAGGCCGCCCGCGCCGGGGAAGAGGGTCAGGGTTTTGCCGTAGTGGCCGAGGAGGTGGGCGAACTGGCCGCCCGCTCCGCCGAAGCCACCAAGGAAATTGAGCGCATCGTTGAGACCATTCAGCGTGAAACCAGCGAAGTGGTAGATGCTATGGAGCAAAGCACCACCGAAGTCGTCACCGGTACCCGCCTGGTGGAAGACGCCAAGCAAAACCTGGGGCGCATTCTAGAGGTCTCCCAGCAGATTGACCAATTGGTGCAGTCTATCTCTGAGGCCACCGTTTCCCAGGTAGAAACCTCCGCCAACATCACCCAACTGATGCAGAGCATTGCTCAGGAATCGAAACGTACTTCGCAATCCTCCCGGCAAATTTCCACGGCTCTGCGGGAAACCGTGGATGTAGCCCGCTCCCTAAAAGCCACGGTAGGAACCTTTAAGACTGGCGAGGAGTAGTTAAGGAGATAGGAGTTAGGAGTCAGGAGTCAGAAAGCTGATCCTCCCCTCCCTCCCTCATCACCGAATATGTTCG
>JAAUUR010000195.1 GCA_012031045.1 Leptolyngbyaceae cyanobacterium SM2_5_2 | reverse complement strand
TAGCGTTAATGGCGCCCTGGCGGATTATCTAGACCCAGGCTTTAACTGCCAAAAAATCGGCGTCTACTCTACCGCCTACGACGTGGAACGCATTCTAGCTGCTCTGCACAGCCCTGATCCTAAACACCTGCTCCCAGAAGACCTCCACCCCTACCGAGCCGAAAATCTGCTCCCTCGCCTGGCTACGATTTTGGCAGCGCTCAACCATTTCTTTGACCACCGAGCCAAGCACCCAGCGGATATTCCCGGCTTGACCAAGCCCCGCCTGGCCCGGCTGTACTGGCAGAAGTTCACCACCAAAGTGCGTCAACGGTTGAGCTAGTCCGGATGATGGTTCCAAAACTTGCGCTTAAGTTCTATCTAGCCCATTGCAGAAACGAGGCGCAGGGAGGTAGTTTTTTAGACGCAGGCATTGCATAATGAGTCTAATGCTGGAGTCCACTGAAGACCGACCAGGCTTGACAGAATTGTTCTGGAGCCTGGATTTAGGGTCATTGTTGCGGTGTAACGTTTCGCCTCCTCTACCGTCCTATGACTATCAGGGAACTGCTTAAATTAGGGATTGAGCATGCTAAGCTGGGCTATTTTGAGGATGCCGCAGAGAAATTTTCCCAGGCCATTCAGCTTGATTCTGCTTGTGCTAAGGCTTACTACAATCGAGGTTGCGCTTACCGCGACTTGCATCGCTTTGAGGTTGCGGTTGAGGATTTCTCTGTAGCGATTCGCCTCAATCCAGGCTACGTCAATGCCTACATTAATCGAGGTAGCGTTTATCGCCTGTTGGGTCACCTGCCGGCGGCCCTGGCCGATCTAGACCAGGCTGTGCAGGGGCAGCCCTCCGCCAAGGGCTACAGCAACCGGGGCCGCATCAAGCTGGATATGGAAGACTACAGTGGCGCTATCGAGGACTTTACAAAGGTGCTCAGGCAGCAGCCCAAGTTTGCCAAACTATTGCTCTGGCGTGGGTTAGCCTACCTCAAGCAGGGCGCCCATGCGGCCCTGGCCGAAAATCGCCGCGAAGCCTACCAGTGGGCCATTTTGGATTTGACTAGCCTGTTAGAAGAGCAGCCTCACCATGCCGAGGCCTATAATTACCGGGCGGTGGCTTACTTTCAACTCCGCAACTACTACCAGGCCACCCTCGACGTTAACAAAGCGCTAGAGTGCCAGCCCGACTATGCCGAAGCCTATATTAATCGGGGTATGTTGCGCCATGAACTGGGAGATTTCCAGGGCGCCATTGACGATTACACAGCGGTGCTAGAACTCAACCCGGCTTTGCAAGACCGTTCCTACAACCAAACCCTGGTGGGGCTGGCCTTAGATAGCCCAGAGGATGCCACCCTCAGCGAGGATAGCCCTCTGAATCTGCGCTTTCGGCTGGCCGATTTGTACGATAGTCGCGGCCTGCTGCGAGCCCAGGTGGGAGACATGGAGGGCGCGATCGCAGATTACACTCTGGCTCTGCGCTTTAACCCCAACTGCGGCAGAATTCTGGCCAACCGGGGCCGGGTCTTCAGTCGCCAGGCTAGCTATCAACAGGCCATTGCCGACTTTGATCAGGCTCTGGAGCTAAACCCGGTTGATGCCCTGGCCCATTGCGATCGTGGCTACGCCCTCTACTTCCTGGATGAATGGGAACTTGCGCTGGAAGACTTTGACCAAGCCATAGATTTCGATCCGAATCTGGCGGAAGCCTACATTGGCCGTGGCCACACCAACATTCGCCTCGGCCACAGCGCTAACGAGGCCATGAACGACTTTCGCAAAGCCCTAGAACTTTCCTGGGATAGCCGTAAGCCAGAACGCTCTCGGCTGATCTAGCCGATCTAATTGGGTATCAACATCAGCCGAAGCGGTTTTGCGAAGCTAGGAGCTAGGAGGAGCAAGAATCCTGCCTCCCCGCCAATCTCCCCAAGCAAAATCCCCACCATCAGTCGATCCCCATCTGCTCACCCCAGAGCTATGACACTGGCTTGACCGTTAGTTCCGGCAGCCGAATTTGGCTGACTTGCGGTTGGTGGCCCAACCACTGCACCGCTAGCCGCTTAAACCCTGGGGCTGGGCCACTGACGCAGAATTCCGTTGACCAGGCGGGGGAGGTGCTCCGTAGGCCCAGGGCATCTAATTCCTGAGCCGCTGCGGCTACCATAGACACCGCCGGGTCGATGTAGCGGGTGGAGGCTGGCAAAATGGTTTTTAGCACTGGAGCCAGGTGAGGGTAGTGGGTGCAGCCGTAAATCAGCGTGTCAATTCTGGCGGCCATCAGAGGTTGCAGATAAGTTTCTGCAATTTGGCGCGCCTGGGGCTGCTGAATTTGGTTGCTTTCGACCAGGGGCACAAACTTAGGGCAGCTGACCTGCCAAACCTGACTACCTGGTGCTAGCTCATAGATGGCATCGGGATAAGCACCGCTGTCTACCGTGGCCTGGGTGGCAATCACACCGATGCGCTGGCTAAGGCGAGCCGCCGCCTGAGCTCCGGGCCGAATTAGCCCCAGGACGGGAAAAGGGAACTCCGGTTGCACAGCATCTAGGGCCAGAGCCGAGCTAGTATTGCAGGCCATCATTACCATTTTGACGTTCTGGCTAGCCATCCAGGTGAGAATTTGACGCACAAAATAGAGAATCTCTTCCGGAGATCGCGCCCCGTAGGGCAGGCGGGCTGTATCCCCGAAGTACAACACCGACTCATTAGGCAGCTGCCGATAGATCTCCCGCAGTACCGTTAACCCACCGACGCCACTGTCAAAAATGCCGATGCGGGCAGGCCCAACCGTCACGGCATGACGTCGATGCAAGGGATTCTCCATAAGTACTTATACCTAAAACAATGGGAAGGATTGCCATGAGTTTAACGGTTTTTGGGCCAGAGTGAACTCCGACTTGCCCACAACTATGGAGCATACGCCTGGGACGCCTGGCGGCCTAGCTTCAGGGGCCGATAGTGACCTGCGATCAGGCATCGACCATCAACCCTGCCCACTTACTCTGGCCCAGAGGTCTGCGATGCCGTAGAAGCTGGTAACGCTTCCTCTTCCGTTGGAGAGGGGGTGTCGGCATCCTGGAACACCAGCCTTAAAAGAGGAGGTGCCAAAAACGTCGTCAAAATTACCATGACGATAATGGCTGCATCCAAGGCGTCGCTTAATACGCCGCTGGCGGCTCCCACGCCAGCAAACACCAGACCTACCTCGCCTCGGGGGATCATTCCCACCCCAACGGCTAAACGGTTGATGCCGGGTTGCCCAAACACAACAAAGCCAGTGACTACTTTGCCCACAATAGCCACGACAACCAAGAAGGAGGCAATAATTAAGCCCGGTCGGTTAGCCGGATCGAGGGGGTTGAGCACGCTAATGTCAGTTCTGGCCCCCACCACTATGAAGAAAATCGGCACTAGCATATCTGCCACCGGGCTGATTTGCTTTTCTAACTCCTTATGGGTTGAGGTTTCCGCCAAAATTAACCCGGCAGCAAAGGCACCGAGGATAGCCTCAAGCTGAATCGCTGCCGCGATGTAGGAGAGGATGAAGGCGAAAATCAGGGAGCTAATCAACACCTGGCCGCGAGTCCGCATCTTGTTGACTACGGCCACAAAGTAGGGGCTCAGCAACCGACCGACAAAAATCGACCCAATCAGAAAAACGCCAGCCCCAATCACCAGGTAGACAACGTTGAGAATTTCAATTTCCCCGGTTTTAGCCAGACTAGCCACCACAGCCAGCACGATAATCCCCAACACATCATCGAGAACGGCGGCCCCGATGATAATCTGCCCCTCGGTGGAGCTAAGCTTTTGCAACTCGGCCAATACCTTGGCCGTAATGCCAATGCTGGTGGCCGTCAGAGCCGCTCCAGCAAACACCGCTGGAATTGTGCCTACCCCAAAAAGACCAATCAACCCTGCCGTACCGGCTGCAAAGGGCACAGCTACCCCCACGACAGCCACCACAGCGGCCTGAGGCCCAACCCGAATCAGCTCCTTCAAGTCTGACTCTAGGCCGATTTCAAATAGAAGAATGATGACGCCCAGTTCAGCCAGTACCGAAATGACCTCGCTTTCGCCCCTAAACACCCTGAGTAGCCCGTCCTCTGGCTGCAGCCCTGACACCCAGCCAACGAGCTGCATTAGCAACGAGTCAGTTGCGGTTCCCCCTTCACCAGGAAACACAACTAGATGCAGGGCAGAAACCCCAACCACAACTCCGCCAATCAGCTCTCCCAGCACCGGAGGAAGATTAACCCGAGCACAAAGTTCTCCACCAATTTTGGCGGCCAGGTAAACAACAATCAAACTCAAAAGCACGCTGGCCAGAACTAGTGGCTCAAGCTCAGCTTCGGAAACCTCAGCCAACCAGGGGAGAGCCATAGTCAAGCAATCTGGGAAAAAACCTGGGACGGTGCCAATGAGGCCGCTCATCCAATCCACCATGCGGGCCGCCAAAACTCATCCTATTCAATTTACATGAGTTTTCTACATCTGTAGAGTTCGCCACCACCGGCACAGATTACAAAAACATCCTGTGGGAGAGCGCAGGCATCTGGCGGCGTACCTGAGACAGCCGATTGGGGTTAATTTCGGCAATGGCTACCCCTGTCGTCACGCCAGCATCGGCCAGCACCATGCCCCAGGGGTCAATAATCATGGCGTGGCCGTGGGACTGGCGGCGGCTGTTGTGGAAGCCAGTTTGTGCTGGAGCAATCACATAACAAGTATTTTCAATGGCGCGGGCTTGCAGCAGCACCTGCCAGTGATCTTTGCCGGTAAATTCTGTAAACGCCGCCGGTACGACTAGCACCTCCGCCCCCTGCTGCGAAAGGTGGCGATAGAGTTCTGGAAAGCGCACATCGTAGCAGACCGACAAGCCCACAATGCCGTAGTCCTTGGAGGGGAACACATCCGGCAGCAGGTGACCCGACACAACGATGCTGGACTCGCGGTAGGTGTTGCCATCGGGCAGATTAACGTCAAACAGATGCACCTTCTCGTAGCGGAGCAACTCTTCCCCTTCAGGAGAGACCAGCAGTGCCGTGTTGAAGACCTTGCCCTGCTCTGCGGGCACCGGGTAGCCGCCCCCAATCAGCGTTACCTGGTAGCGTTGAGCCATAGTTTTGAGAAAGGCTTCGCTGGCCTGGCAAATTTTTTCGGCCTGGGCAATTTTGGCATCCTCATCACCCAGAAAGGAGAAATTTTCTGGCAAGGTGACGAGTTCTGCCCCCTGGCGTACCGCAAGATCAATCAGTTCTTCGGCCTGTGCCAGGTTTTTTTCTAAATCTGGCACACTGTTCATCTGTAAGGCGGCTGCCCGGTAGGCTCTCATAAATGTACTGGCTGGATGACTAGAAACAGTTGAACCTCAATTTTATTCGCTTGGGGAACTTGTTAACGGCTTTACACCAGAATGGCTGTCTTCTAGAGGCCCAGCTTACCAGGCATTGATGGCGTACATAGAGCGTATTGATAGCATGGCTGGATTAGCCCGCCTCAGTAGCCTATAGTCCAAACAAATTAGCGCTCCGTACATTGCAGGTGTCTATGGATAGAGTATTAGCCCTGGGCCTATCCGCTGGGCTGCTCATCATAACCGCTGTGGAGGGCGGCTGGTTACTGCCGCCCTTGGCCCTCAGCGTATTGGGGTTTGTAGGGTTGTACTGGTGGCGGGGGATGGCCCCAGCCCAGTTAGTCGCCATGCTGGGGCGCGGGGCACGGCAATCCTTTGGGGTGCTGAGCATTCTGCTGTTGATTGGAGGCTTAACCGCTGCCTGGATGGCCGCTGGCACCGTGGCTACGCTGGTCTACTACGGGCTCCAGCTCATTCAACCCCGGCTGTTTATTCTCTCGGCCTTTGTGTTGACGGGCGCTGTCTCCATTCTGATTGGCACCTCCTTTGGGACGGTGGGCACCATTGGGCTGGCGTTAATGATTATGGCCCGAGGTGGGGGAGTCAGCCCGCCCTGGGTAGCCGGAGCCATCATTGCCGGAGCCTATGTGGGCGATCGCTGCTCCCCCCTATCCAGCAGCGCCTACCTGGTTGCCACTCTGACCGAAACCAATCTCTACGCCAACCTCCGCGTCATGGCCACAACAGCTATGGTGCCATGGCTGCTATCGGCAGGCATTTACCTGGTGGCCTCCTGGCAGCATCCCCTGGTCGTTGGCGACCAGGGTTTTTGGACTGACATTCCTACCGCCTTTAGCCTGCATTGGGTGACGCTGCTGCCTGCCGTGCTGATTTTTGGGTTGGTAGCGCTGCGAGTGCCGGTTAAGCTAACCCTGCTGCTAAGCCTGGGCCTGGCTTCGGGAATTGCCATCGGCTGGCAGGGCTATAGCCCCAGGCAACTCGGAAGCTTCCTGATTTTCGGCTTTGAGCTGGGTAGCTCAACTGAATTAGCCGATATTCTACGGGGCGGTGGCATCTGGCCTATGGCTAAGGTAGGCCTGCTCGTCATGGTTTCCACGGCGCTGGCCGGGCTACTAGCCGAAACCGAAACCCTGAGCGCGCTGCAAAATTGGTTGAAAACCTTACGCCCAGGCCGTCCCCTCCTGGTTGGCACCCTGGCCACTAGCCTGGCCAGCGCCGCCTACGGCTGCACGCAAACCATGGCCATTCTGCTGACCTATCAGCTCACCCAACCCAGCTATCGACAGGCTCACCTCTCCGCCCAACGCCAGGCCATTGATCTCGAAAATACCGCCGTTGTCCTTTCTCCGCTGATTCCCTGGAACATTGCGGGCTTGATACCCGCCACGCTGCTGATGGTCAACGCCGAGTTTATCCCGTTTGCCGTATACCTCTACCTACTGCCTCTGTGGGAGTTAGGGTGTCGCCCCCAGCGCCTCCGCCTGCTATCTCCTGCTACCCAAGCCAACCAGCCAGACCTAGTTAGACCTGCAAAGCCCTAAGCCCTGTAGCACTCCTGCCAGAAATAACCCACCCCGGCTCCTCCCAGGAGAACCCACCCCGGCTCCTCCCCAGGAGGGGATGCCCCCACCAAAATCCAAAAATCTACCCACTCCTACCCCACCCGCCTCATCTGCCCGCGCCACTGTACTGATATCATCAACCTCAGCGTTAGCCTGGGATGGGGATAGGGAAAGACGTGCTGAGTTCTGGCGTGGTCAGACGGTTATTGCAGATGTCCAGGGCCATTGATGCCTGGATTGAGCCCATTGGCAAGGTGCTCAATGGCTTAGTGTTAATCACTATAGCCGTTGGTTTTTACAACGTTGTAGCCCGCTACATTGGCCGCTTCCTGGGTATGCAACTCTCGTCCAATGCGCTGATTGAGTTGCAGTGGTACCTCTTTTCGGCTATGTTCCTGCTGAGTTTCCCCTACATTCTTAAGCGGGGAGCCAACGTGCGGGTTGATTTTTTAGAGGTGCGTTGGGGCGAACAACGCAAAGCGCTAATTGGCTTTTGGGGCACCACGTTATTTCTCATCCCCTTCTGCATGTTGGGAATTTGGGCCACCATTGACCCGGTATTGCAATCCTGGGGGTTGCTTCCCGATGGCACCTGGGGCACCTGGGAAGTTTCTCCCGATGCCAATGGTTTACCTAGAGCCCCTATCAAGAGCATGATTGTGGTGTCATTTGCGTTGCTAGGTCTTCAAGCGATTTCCCAGGCAATCAAGTACTGGGCTGTCTGGCAGGGCTATACCGAGGGAGCCCCTTCCCCCCTAGCCGCTGTAGAACTCCCGCCGCTGGAGTAGCCGTTCCCTGAGCTATGTCATCGCCATCATCGACCCTAACCCAATCCACCTGAATTCCTACAAGGAGCGCTATGGGCTACGAGTGGTTATCCATTGCCATGTTCGTTGGCTTTTTTCTACTGTTGATGACGGGATACCCCGTCGCCTTTTCCTTTGCGGGTACAGGGCTGGTTTTTGGGCTGCTGGGTTGGTTGGTTGGCGCCTTCGAACCGGCTCGACTGCTGCTGCTGCCCAATCTCTGGTTTGGCACCATGTCAAACTTTACGTTGCTGGCCATTCCCTTCTTTGTGTTTTTGGGAGCGGTGCTAGAAAAGTCAGGGTTGGCTGAAGACCTGCTGGAAACCGTAGGGATTTTGCTTGGCCCGATTCGGGTGGTATGGCGTTAGCGGTGGTGCTGGTAGGCACGCTGCTGGCGGCGGCCACGGGCGTAGTCGCCGCCACGGTGATTTTGATGGGGTTGCTGTCGCTGCCGATTATGCTGCGCTATGGCTACGATAAACAGTTGGCGGCAGGTACCATTGTGGCGGCGGGCACCCTGGCCCAGCTCATTCCGCCCAGCCTGGTGCTGGTGGTCTTGAGCGATCAGATTGGCGTGTCAGTGGGCGACCTGTTTTTGGGAGCGCTGGTGCCAGGGCTGCTGCTGGCGGTGGCCTACGCGCTTTATGTGTTGATTATTGCCTTCCTGAAACCGAACCTTGCCCCGGCCTTACCCTTAGAGGTGCGTCAATTAAGCCGGGGTGTATTGATCCGCCGCGCAGTGAAGGCCATTCTGCCGCCAGTGGTGCTAATTTTTCTGGTGTTGGGCAGCATCTTCTTTGGCCTGGCTACACCAACGGAAGCCGGGGCGGTAGGGGCCGTAGGCGCATGTGGACTGGCAGCCTTAAACCGTCGCCTAACGCCTAAACTCCTCACCGATGCCGCCCACGCCACCGCCATCGTAACCGGCGTAGTGATGATGATTTTGATCTGCTCGGCCTTTTTTGGCCTAGTGTTTGATGCTCTGGGTGGCAAAACCCTGATTACTAACTTACTGGTGAGCCTACCCGGCGGCTATTTGACCTTCATCGTGGTTGCTAACCTGACGATTTTTCTGCTGGGGGTATTTTTAGAATTTATCGAGATTTGCTTTATTGCCATGCCGTTGCTAGTGCCAGCCGCCCAGGCACTAGGGTTAGATATGGTCTGGTTTGGAGTAGTCATGGCGCTAAATTTACAAACCGCCTTTATCTCGCCGCCAGTTGGTTTTTCGTTGTTTTACCTGCAAAGCGTCGCTCCAGAGTCGGTAACAACTCAGGATATTCACCGCAGTGCCTTACCCTTATGGCGATTCAGCTTGTGGTTTTGATTCTAGTGATTATCTTTCCCCAAACGGTGAGTTGGCTAGTGGAGAGATCGCTCCAGTAGCCCCAAGGTTCAAGAATTTTCCGCCTGGGTTATCAGAGTTTTTAAGTTTGGCGGCGGCTTCCTGAATGTCTATCTTCTGGTACAACTTCTAACCGGCAACTGTCAGAAATTGGCTAAGCCTCTTTAGTAGTTTCACTTTCAGGGCTGGCTTCCGCCACTGGCTCAACGGCTGAAGCCGTTTCAACCTCAGGTTCGGCCTCAGGCTCGGCCTCAGGTGCAGGACTTTCTGCCACGGGTTCGACTGCGGGGGCCGCTTCCACCGTCAGGTTCCACCTCAGGTTCCACCTCAGGTGCAG
>JAAUUR010000194.1 GCA_012031045.1 Leptolyngbyaceae cyanobacterium SM2_5_2 | reverse complement strand
AGCATGGCCGTGGGATGTGCGGATTGATTCCTTCCCCTACAGCGAGTTTGGCGATGTGAAGGGCACCCTCACTCACATTGGCTCCGATGCCCTACCCCCCGACCAAATTAACCCCCAGTATCGCTTTCCGGCGGATGTCACCCTGGAAAATCAAACCATCGTCATTAACGACCAGCCGGTGCAGTTGCAGTCGGGTATGTCCCTCAGCGCCAACATCAAAACTCGGCCTAAGCGAGTGATTATGATCTTCTTTGATCTGTTCACCCGCAAGATTGACAGCCTGAAGACGGGAGGGTAGGTTTACCGGCACAATGGAATTAATCCATCACCGAGGACATCGAAACTATGCGACTGCTACACACCATGCTGCGGGTTGGCGATTTGGAGCGCTCCCTAGCCTTTTACTGCGATGTGCTGGGAATGCGGCTGTTGCGCAAGAAAGACTATCCCGGTGGCAAGTTTACCCTGGCCTTTGTGGGCTATGGCGATGAATCTGACCACACCGTGCTAGAACTCACCTACAACTGGGGTATAGACTCCTACGATTTGGGCAATGCCTATGGTCACATTGCCCTGGGGTAGAGGACATCTACAAAACCTGTGAGAAAATTAAGGCGATGGGTGGTCAAGTGGTGCGCGAACCCGGCCCGATGAAGCATGGCTCTACCGTAATTGCCTTTGTACAAGACCCCGATGGTTACAAGGTGGAACTGATTCAACTGGGCACCTCCGAGGGCCATCGGCAAGCTAGCTCGGAACCGGAAATGATAGCGAGCTGAGTAAGACCGAGAGGCTATGGTTCAGCTGCTTACTCAACCTCAAGACCAGCGCATTGTCCAGTCGAATCGTACCTGGGCACAGTTCAAGCTGATTCAGCAAGGGTTTGAGAATTCGCCTGGTGTGCGGCTGTTTTACTACGATGGAACCCTAGAAATTCTCATGCCGGGACGAGAACACGAGGTCTTCAGCGGCATCATTGCCCTGTTGCTAGGCATTTTCTTCATCGAAAAAGACATTGAATTTGAACCCACTGGCTCAATGGATCAGGAGAAAACCGGCGAGGCCTTCGCGCAAGCCGATCAGTCCTACTGCATTGGCACCTCTAAGCCAATTCCTGACCTGTCCATTGAAGTAATCGTCACCAGTGGTGGTATCAACAAACTGGCGCGGTATCAGGTTCTTGGTGTGCCGGAGGTGTGGTTTTGGGAAGACGGGGTCTTTAGCCTTTATCACCTACGCGGCAATGGCTATCGGCTTAGCTGAGCGGCGGTGAACTATCTTTGCATCATAGCTGAGATTTCCTGTCCGTCCTCTCCAGCGCGTTGTTAGCTCCATATGTCAAACATTGCTCATTGATTTATTTGGAGAAAACTACATTCACTCTTCTATTTCCCTCTTGACTTCATTAATCGCACTTTTCACCAAATCCTTAATCTCATTGACAAACTCTTGAACCTCTAGATTCCCAGCCGCAACAGGAATTGGGATCCAATGCTCGTAAAGAGATTCAATCCTTGAAGCTCTTAGCTTGGTGCTTCCCCGACCACTTTTGGACATACTGTATGACGAAAATGCCTCAGACCAATCTTTTCTTGGTTGTTTCCGTGCTCGTTGTTCAACCCATTGAATTAACTTTTTTGTGAATTGCATTTTGATATGGTCAACAACAGTTTTTTTTCTCTTCAGAAGTAGGTGTCCCCTTCCAATTAATTGGGTTGTCCAGAAAATTTGAAATTACGTTTCCAAGGGAGCTTCGGAGATCTGCTGTCGGTTTCAATTTCAATGAGCCATCATCTAATCCCTCACCATACTTTCTGGCCAAAGCCCTAACACTTTGCCAGTCAGCAGAAGGGATAGTAGACTCGGCTTCTAAATCTAGAAGGGCCTTCCACAGATTCCTAAAATTTGCTATTCCATCTCGAATGGCAAGCACTAAATTATCGAAACTATATTCTGGGAAGGCGGTAGATGAATTTGACAAAGATAAGTTCACTAGACATTCAAACATTGCTTTTAACTCAGGTTTAACCTTATCTAGATCATTCTTTTTTGTCGAGTCTAGAAAACCAAAGAAAAAAGTATTTTCCTCAAGATGATGTTCCACATACTGAGCAATTTCTTTGGTCAATTTCTTCTCAATCTGATTTGAAATCACATTTCTGATGCTGTTGCGTAGATGATCCTTTTTAGTTTGAAAATCTGGCAAATTCTCTCCCTTTAAATCATCCATGTGAGTAAAGGCAATGATGAGCTTTTGAGTATGCCCTGTCGCTGCTATCGTTTCTAATGCCTTTCCGACTGAATTCGCCATAGAATCAGTCGCTTTATCAACCAGTAAGATGACATTGACCTGATCAAACCAGTCCACCATTGAGTTAGGCAAGTTAGCTTCAGCACTTGCCTTATGTTCTAGTCCTTCAGTATCAATCAGAACAATTGGGCGCTTATCCGGTAACCATGTTGGAAAGAATGAACCCTGAACTCGAATTCCAGTGACAAGCGGACAAACTAATGTCCCCCAAAGATTACCTGCGTTAGCCGAAAAATATTTAACAGCTTCAAGAAATTTCTCTCTGTCAGACTCTCCATTCAATTTCCAAACCTTAACCCAACCTGTAGGTGATTTAATCAATTCACCAGATGGCATAGAGGAAAATCTACTCTGTATCTCCTCCATTACGTCAGAAACCAAGCTAGTGAAATCATCAAATTCTTCCACTTCTGACTGGAGCAAGTCTAAGGCCTCTTCTTTTTCCCGATCTGACATCTCAGCAAGTTTTTTTTCGCTCTTGCTCAAATTTTTCTTTGACTGAAGTCGCTATCTGTTTAATAGAGTGCAAAAAACTTGCTAATTCATTCTGCAACTCCTCAGAATTCACAACAACTTGAGTTTTGTTATCATTGTTATCTGATAGTTCTTCTTCAGTGAATGGTTCTGCGTATGGATCTTCCTCGTTGTCGTTTTCTGCTTTGAAATTTCCTAAAAGATATTTTAATCGAAATCGTTGATCACTATCCTCCAGAAAAACTCTAGCAATCTTCTTCTGATCTACCCCATTAACTGCTTCTAAAATTGCGGAAGAAATTAGTTCTTCCACCTTAAGTCGCACTTCACCTTCCGACATAAATGTGACGACTGCCGAGAAATCCTTTTCAGTGGAAATCACTTCTATTTCACAAGTTGTTGTTCGGTTTGTGGATGTGGATGGGAAGCGATCGAATTTATTATCTGAACCAATTAACTGACGCAATAGCGTGGTTTTACCAGCACCCGTTCTTCCTAATAAGAGGACGCGCTGACTGACATCTTTAGAAGGGAAAGGAATACATTGCTCGCGAATCTCTCGATGCATAGCTGGCTGAACCTCCAAATTATCGTAAAAAATTTCAATGGCACGGGCATCAAAACCCAATTGAAGGACAGACTGAGTATCCTCAGACCATAATGATTCGTCTTTCAGGAGTTGATTAAGCTGACCGACAAGAGAGCTTGCCTGATCTTCACTACAGTCACCTAATCCTTTTCTGACCTTTCTACCTGGCTTGCCACCTTTGTCAAATTTCAGCGGATGACGGAATTCGACCAACCAAGATGTCCGACCAGGATTTTGGCGAAGACTTGCGGTGTAAGACATTTTTACCTCTCAGAGTGTTCCACGCTGTTCCAGAAGTATAGCCAAAGCAAACTTACTTGTCAAGGCCTCCTGGAACATTATGGAACATCGAGCCGCTCTTGACCCTTAACTCTCTCCGTTCTTCTTCAGGATCGTCTATCCTGTAATTTAGGAGAAGGCTCTAAACACAGTAGAAGCAATTTTATGAGCGTTGTCATTCCTGATCGAGTCCTGCAAGCCTCTGGTCTGTCAGAGGAAGAGTTTTTGCAGGAAGTTGTGCTGATGCTGTTTCAGATGAAGAAAATCAGTATCGGCACAGCCAGTAATCTTCTGGAAATGAACTTAATCCAATTTCAACACTTAATAGATAGTCGTAATATCTGTGTTCACTACGATATCGATGACCTGAGGGATGATGTCGCAACCCTTCAGCGCCTGGGTCGGCTATGACTGTCGTTAGTAATACATCACCCATCAGTAATTTGGCCGCTATTGGTCATCTAGATTTGTTGCAGCGGTTGTATGGGAGCATCACAATACCCCAAGCTGTTGCCAACGAAATTGCAAAAGTTGCAACAATTTATATCCAAGCAGCTTCTGTACCCAACCAACCGTGGATTACAATTCAAGCAGTTAATGATGCGGTAACTGTAGAAAGACTTCGAGGTGAAAAGCTCGATGCAGGAGAGTCTGAAGCAATTGCTTTGGCACTTGAGATAGGAGCAGAGCTCTTACTGATTGATGAACAATTAGGTAGAAAAATTGCAATTAACGAAGGATTAAACATTACTGGTCTAGTCGGGGTTCTTCTAGAGGCAAAAAATAGAGGTTTCGCCTCCAAAATCAAACCAATAGTGGATGCTCTAGTGATTCAGGCACGATTTAGGGTTAGTTCACAGCTTTACGCTGAGGTTTTGCGCCTTGCTGGCGAAGCATAATGAATTCTGCGTGACAATTCACGGTTTAGGCCAGTACTCAATTATCTTCCAACAGATGATTACGAGTAGGCTTTTATTTTCTTGACTTTTGTCTTCCAACAGATGATTACGAGTAGGCTTTTATTTTCTTGACTTTGGATGCTTGTCAGCAACCTGTCACCTGTACCAAGGGGTGGCGGGCTAACAACCCATTGACCGCAGTGAGCTAGAAGGATTGGTTGATCTCGATATGCGTCTCTTGACCCGCTGTGTGTTGATGGCCCAAACATCACAGCTGGAGGCAGCTAGAACTTTTCGCCAGAACCTCTAGCCCTTTTCTTTCTTCGCTCTTCTTTTTTCGCTTTTACCTCTAGCCCTTCGCCCTTCCCTTTTCTTTCTTCGCTCTTCTCTGTTCTTTTTTCGCTTTTACCCATACAGTTCCATCACCCGTGTCAAATCTAGCCGAGATTGAACACCAACCGTGTAATCAGACCGATGGCCACGGTTGAAGTGGTCGGCGGCGGCGCAGGCAATCATAGCCGCATTATCGGTACACAGGCTGAGGGGTGGAAATAACACCCGCAGGTTGTGAATCGCGGTCGCCTCCTGAAGGTGTCGGCGGAGGGCGCTATTGGCCGCTACGCCCCCGCCGATTGCGATAGTGGTAAAGCCGTGGTCTAGGGCACAGGTGATCGCCCGCTTAGTCAAACTGCGGGCCACCGTAGCTTGAAAGCTAGCAGCTAAATCAGCCACCGGCAGCGGATCGGCTCCCTCAGCCTTGAGTTTTTCCACCAGCCGCAGCACCGCCGTTTTTAGCCCGCTAAAGCTAGAGTCGTAGGGATGAAAGCCCCCCTCCGGCAGAGAAATATTGCCCTCTGGTAGGGGAAAAGCCGCCGCATTACCTTCCTTCGCCAGGCGATCAATCACCGGCCCGCCGGGGTAGCCCAGCCCCAGCAACCGGGCGACTTTGTCAAAGGCTTCGCCAGCGGCGTCATCGCGGGTTTGGCCCAGGGTTTGGTAGTCGCCACAGTCCCTAACGCCGATTAGGCTGGTGTGCCCACCGGACACTAGCAGGCACAGGTAGGGCGGCTGCAAATCGGGCTGGGCTAAATAATTGGCGTAGATATGCCCCTCCAGGTGATGAACCCCCAAAAACGGCTTCTGATGTACCATCGCCAGGGTTTTTCCAGTAGTCAGCCCCACCATCAAGGCTCCTACCAGGCCAGGGGTGCAGGTAGCCGCCACAGCGTCGATTTCCGCCCAGCCCAGCCCAGCCTGCCCTAGGGCCGCCTCTAGCTCTGCACCAATGGTGATGACGTGCTGGCGGGAGGCCACCTCCGGCACAATGCCGCCGTAGCGCTGGTGTATGTCAATTTGTGAAGAAACTACGCTGCTGCGGATCTGGCGATCGGTCACAATGGCTACCGCCGTTTCATCACAACTGGTTTCCAGGGCTAAAATCGTAGTCATCGGGTTAATTCGAGTGAATGTTAAGTGAAGTCGGCAAGAAATTTGTAGAGATGTAAACACCCTATCGATCTTAGCTTTACGGGGTTTCGGCGGCGGGGTATTATGGCCAGCAAGTTGGGTGAATTTTTGTACAAAAAACTTAACGTTCGTTTGAATCGCCCTCGTTTCTTAGGTAATTAAAAGGAACAGTTTATGCGACGGTTTTTTGCTGTAGCTCTGGTTATTTGTTTGTGGTTTGGCTTCGCTGCCCCGGCCTCGGCTAGTCTGGCAGGCGATAATGTGTCTGGCCTTACTCCTTGCGGTCAAAATGAAGCGTTTTTGAAGCGTGCAGCTCAGGCCACCACCGAAAAGGCCAAAGCTCGGTTTGAGTTCTATGGAAACTCCAGCCTTTTATGTGGTACCGATGGTCTACCCCACCTGGTAGTAGATGGCGACCTGGCCCACGCTGGGGAGTTTTTGATTCCTAGCCTGCTCTTTCTCTATATCGCAGGTTGGATTGGCTGGGTTGGTCGGGCCTACTTAATTGCTGTTCGTCAGGAGAAAAGCCCTGAGGAAAAAGAGATCATTATCGATGTGCCCCTGGCCATTAAGTGCTCTTTGTCCGGGTTTGCCTGGCCTCTAACCGCCTTCAAAGACATCGCTAGCGGTGCTATGTTCGCTAAGGATGACGAAATTACCGTTTCCCCCCGCTAGGTGCCTTGAGCATCCAGTATTAAGTTTTGCTGCAATCCGGAGAGAGTTTTATGGATAACCTGCTGAAATATCTATCTACTGCACCAGTTCTTGCCACTGTGTGGATGGTCATCACCGCTGGCATTTTGATCGAATTTAACCGCTTTTTCCCCGACTTGCTGCTGCATCCCTAAGGCGCTAACCAGTACGCCTTAGTCGGAAAATTAGTTGAATAGACTGCTTCAAGGTTAATGTGTGGCTGTTTTTAGGTTCAATCTCTGGACTTAGATAACAGCCATACCTACTGCTGTGATAGTTGTTGGAGTTGGAGAACTACCCCATGACCGATGTGATAAAACCTGCCGGAGATCCTCAAATTGGCAATCTCGAAACGCCAATTAATTCTTCGGGCTTTTCTAAGGCCTTCATTGGTAATTTACCGGCCTATCGCACTGGCCTGTCTCCCCAGCGCCGGGGCCTAGAAATTGGCATGGCCCATGGCTACCTACTTTACGGCCCCTTTGCCCTGCTTGGCCCCCTGCGCGATTCTGATATTCCTGGCCTGGCCGGCTTGCTGAGTGCAGCGGCCCTGGTCGTTATTCTGACCGCTTGCCTGTCAATTTACTCTGGTGCTGGCGTTAATACGGCGGTTACCAAAACCACCACCCCCTTCACTCCTCCCGCTAGCCTGGAAACCGATGAAGGTTGGAGCGAATTTGCCGGTGGCTTCTTAATTGGCGGTATTGGTGGGGCTACGTTTGCCTATCTGTTAGCCGCTAATTTACCCATCCTGACCAGCCTGGTCAGCGGTGGGCACAGCTAGGGCTTAATTTTAATTACCTGGCCTTAAATGTAAAAGAGTCGCCTCATTTGAGGCGACTCTTTTGCCTTTTATAATTCCTAGAGTAATCCAACTAATAAAATGTCTAGTCCTTGCCCTCGTCCCCCAACCCCTTCTCCCTAGAGGAGAAGGGGAGCCGGATTCAGAACCCCTCTCCCTCAGGGAGAGGGGCAGGGGTGAGGGCAGAGAGCTATTACAAAGGGATGGTTATTTTCATGGAGTACTCCTATAAAACAGAATTTGAGCGTAGGCAGCCAAGTCAAAGCAACCTCCTTCGGCCTTGCTCTGGCCTTAGTCTTCCGTCTTCATCTCTCTATTTTTTGCCCCTGGCTGGTTCAGCACAAACCACCACAGTTCTAGCCCAATTAGGCCCAGGCCTACTCCGGCAACCATTAGCTTAGTCCACAGCGGTTGCTCAAGGCGCTGAAACTGCGGCTCAACTGGGAAATGCGGCTCAGGATTGAGGTTATGGGGCTTTTGGGCCAGCGCCAGGCAGCCCGACGTTGCCCATAGGCTGAGACCCACGACGCTACTGAGGATGATTGGAGAATAGTTCATGGTAAGTAACCGTAAAACTGGTATTGAAAGGTGTTTCCCTAATCCTCAGAAAATGCCTTCAAAAGTGAGGATGGAATCTTCGCAGCCTGAGCGCATTAGTGACCACTGACACCGAGCTAAAGGCCATCGCCGCACCAGCAATAATGGGGTTCAGGAGCCAGCCCACCAGCGGGTACAGCACGCCCGCCGCAATGGGAATGCCTGCCACGTTATAGACAAAGGCAAAAAATAGATTTTGCTTAATGTTTCTCATGGTGGCACGCGAAAGCTGGATGGCCGTGACGATGCCGTGGAGGTCGCCTGAAATCAGGGTAATGTCGCTGGCGGCAATCGCCACATCCGTGCCGGTACCAATCGCCATGCCCACATCAGCCTGGGCCAGGGCGGGGGCATCGTTAATGCCATCGCCCACCATCGCCACAAGTTTGCCCTCCTGCTGCAGGTGAGCAATTTGGGCCGCTTTCTGGTCAGGGCGAACCTCAGCGATAACGCGAGTAATGCCGACTTCCTGAGCGATCGCCTCTGCCGTACGGCGGTTATCCCCGGTTAACATCACCACTTCTAACCCCATCCGCTGTAGGGTACGAATAGCATGGGCGGAGGAGGGTTTTACCGCGTCGGCAATGGCCAAAATCGCTTCAATCTGGCCATCTACCGCTAGCCAAACCACGGTGCGCCCTTCGGATTCCAGGTGTTCCCAATCCCCATGGAGGCTATCGGTGGTAATGCCTAATTCTTGCATCCACCGATGGGTGCCATCTGTACCCATTGCCCCGCAACGGCTCCCTGCACACCGCTTCCAGCCAATGCCCCAAAATCTTGGACATCGGTTAAACGCACGCTCTGGGTTTGGGCGTAGGTAACAACGGCTTCTGCCAGAGGATGTTCAGAGTTCTGCTCCAGCGAAGCCGCTAATTTCAGTAGTGCCAGCTCATTACCATTGGCTGTACCACGCACCGTCAGGTAATCGGTCACCGTTGGCTTACCCTGGGTAATGGTACCAGTCTTATCTAAGACGATGGTTTGAATCTTGTGGGCTAGCTCCAGGCTATCGGCTCCTTTAATCAAAATGCCGTGTTCAGCCCCTTTACCGGTTCCCACCATAATCGATGTCGGCGTAGCCAAACCGAGGGCGCAGGGGCAGGCAATAATCAACACCCCCACCGTTGTGATTAGCGCCATCGTCACGTTGCCCATCACGATGTACCAAATTACAAAGGTGAGAATGGCGATGGCGATCACCGCTGGTACAAACAAACCAGTAACCTGGTCGGCCAGGCGTTGAATCGGCGCTTTCGACCCCTGGGCCTGCTGCATCCGCTTAACGATTGGGCCAAAACGTATCTTTCCCGAC
>JAAUUR010000193.1 GCA_012031045.1 Leptolyngbyaceae cyanobacterium SM2_5_2 | reverse complement strand
CTGGTAGCACCGGGCTAGGGGTAGCCATACCCCAGTGGTAACCCCGCCCTGGGGCCTCGGCGGCGCGGGCAAAGGGAGAACCAATCATCACGCCATCGGCTCCACAGGCCAGGCATTTGCAGATGTCACCACCGGTTACCAGACCGCCATCGGCCACAATCGGAACGTAGCGCCCGCTTTCCTGGTAATAGTCATCGCGGGCGGCGGCACAGTCGGCCACGGCAGTAGCCTGGGGTACCCCAACCCCCAACACCCCACGAGAGGTACAGGCCGCACCCGGCCCAATGCCCACCAGTACCCCGGCGGCTCCAGCTTTCATCAGATTAAGGGCGACCTCATAGGTGACGCAGTTGCCCAGCACTACCGGCATAGGCATGTCGCGACAAAAGTTGTGGAGATCTAGCGGAGTAACCGTTTCTGGCGACAGGTGCGCAGTAGACACCACCGTGGCTTGCACAAAGACTAAATCGGCCCCGGCAGCGGCGACGGTTTCACCAAACCGACTGGCCCCAGCCGGGGTAAGGCTAACCGCCGCAACACCACCACCGGCCTTAATCGCTTGAATGCGTTGGGTAATTAGAGCCGGTTTAATGGGCTCGGCATACAGGGTTTGCATTAGGCCTACAAACTCATCTTTACCGACCGAGGCAATCCTATCGAGCACGGGGTTGGGGTCATCGTAGCGGGTTTGAATGCCTTCTAAATTGAGCACCCCCAGCGCCCCTAGTTGAGAGAGACGAATGGCCATCGCCACATCTACCACGCCGTCCATAGCGCTGGCGATGATGGGAATTTCGCGATCAATGCCGCCCAGCTGCCAGTGGGTGTCGGCTAAACTGGGATCCAGAGTGCGGGGGCCGGGCACCAGGGCAATCTCATCAATTCCGTAGGCTCTGCGGACGGTTTTGCCGCGACCAAGTTGCATATTCATGTCCCTTAAAAGTCATTAAGCTAGCCTAGCAAAAAAGAATTCCTGACGGTACGGAAATTCTGGTTGGGCCTGGCTACCCTTAGTGAATAATGGTACTGGAGCCATCCGCCCCATCTCTGCCGTTGCCTGTTGAGATAGAAACCTGTGAATCTCTCATCGCTGACTTTTTTACGTAAAATGCGATCGCCCAACCGCCAGTTTGCTGTCATTGGGCTGGGGCGGTTCGGGCGGGCCGTCTGCACCACACTTCACAACCTGGGCTACGAGGTGCTAGCCGCCGATACCGACGAGCGCCGCGTCAGTGAAGCTCTGACTGACCAGATTGCCGCCCACGCGGTGCAACTTGATACCACCCAGCCCAGCGCTCTCAAAGAGTCTGGCATTACCGAGTTTGATACCGTCATTGTGGCGATTGGCAACTATGTCGAAGAAAGCATTATTACAACCCTCAATCTAAAGGAGGCGGGGGTTAAGCACGTGGTAGCCAAGGCGTCCTCAGAAATCCACGGCAAACTGTTAGACCGAGTTGGCGCTGACCATGTGGTTTTCCCGAGAGCACGAAATAGGGCTGCGAACATGGCGCGCTCGCTGACCTCCCCCGGCATCCTTGACCGCTTCGAGATCGACCCCAACCATAGCATTGCTGAGGTCATTGTGCCCCAGGCCTTTGACCAAAAAACAATCATTGATCTGGACCTGCGCAACCGCTACAATTTGACGCTATTGGCCATAAGTCAAGACAACCAGCCCGACCAGTTTGAAATTAACCCTAGCCCAGTCACCCGGTTAAAGGCTGGCGGGCTGATGGTCGTCATCGGCAGTAACCAGGGCTTAGAACGCCTGCCCATGTAAACGACCTGAGCACGGAAATAACAACAGCTATGCGCGTGATTGGTTTAATCAGCGGTACTTCCGTGGATGGCATTGATGCCGCCCTAGTGGAGGTAGAAGGTGAAGGCTACGACATTACAGCCACGTTGATCGCTGGGTTTACGCAGCCCTATCCTCCCGATCTCAAGCAGTCCATTCTGGGAACCTGTGCGGGTCAGCCGCTTTCCTTGGGACATCTGGCCGATTTGGATGATGCCATTGCCCACCAGTTTGCCTTGGCTGCTCAGCACTTGATTGAGCAGGCTGGCCCAGCCGAGTTGATTGCCTCCCACGGCCAGACGGTATTTCATCGCCCTGGGGCGGTGGCTCCGTCGGGCAATGCTCGCCAACTGGCCTACAGCCTCCAGTTAGGGCGCGGAACTGCCATTGCTCACCAGGTCGGGCTACCCACCGTTAGCAATTTTCGCCAGGCTGACATTGAAGCGGGCGGTGAGGGGGCTCCCCTGGCACCAGTGATTGATCTATGTCTGCTTAGCCATGCCCAACAGCGGCGCTGCGTGCAAAATATTGGCGGCATTTGGCAATGTGGCCTACCTACCAGCCTGGCCCCACCAGAGCCAACCAACCCCACCTACCGTACTGGGTTGGGATACTGGCCCTGGTAACTCTCTCATCGACATCGCCATGCATCGCCTTTCGGAAGGAACCCTGGCCTACGATGTCGATGGGGCCTGGGCGGCCCAGGGTACCCCCTGCACCGAGTTAATTCAAGCCTGGCTAGAACACCCCTACTTTCGCCAACCGCCACCCAAATCAACCGGTCGGGAACTGTTTGGTTGGCCATACTTTGAGCAGTGCTATCGGGCGGCCCAGCAGCAGGGATTAAGCCCTGTGGATCTGGTGGCAACGCTGACGGAGTTTACAGCCGCCTCCATTGCCCATGATTACCACACGTTTCTCCCAGCCCTACCAGAGACCATTCTGGTGTGCGGTGGCGGCAGCCAAAATCCCGCCCTAATGGCTGGCTTGCAGGCCCATTTCCCCGCCATCCCAGTGATGCCAACTGATGCGGTGGGGGTTTCAGCGGCCTTTAAGGAGGCGATCGCCTTCGCGGTGCTAGGCTTTTGGCGCTGGCACCAGTGGCCAGGCAATTTGCCCGCCGTCACTGGCGCTGCCGCCGCCGTTGTGCTGGGTCAGTTGAGTTATCCGTAGGGCTGGCTAACTCGGGGCCCATTAATCGGGCCGCCAGATTGGCGAAGTCTCTGCAAGAGGACTTATCCTGGAAGGAGGTTGGCCTGTTAGCCGGGGGCTTCAGGTAAACGAGAACGGCTAGTCGTTGGTTAGGGTTGAGGAGCAACCTGTGGTTCACAGCTTTTTAGTGGAACCCGGACGCTGGACATTGCAGGGCAGCTGGCTAGAGCGGGAGCGGTTACCCACACCGGTAAAGGGGAAGATCTTGGTAGCTTGGAGCCGAGATGACTGGTTTACCATGTAATGAAGCTCCTGCTACCTGAGGCACAGCCTCAGGAAATGGCGCTTCAGTACCGAGGACGCCTCACCAATGGCGACTGTCAGTATACCTTTGTGCTGCAACACAGCCAGTTAGGGCGCGTTGAAGGAGAAGGCTGGATTGCTCCAGACTCGATCATTCAGCGGTACTGGGCTCTGGGTGATCGCCAGCGTCGCACGGGGTTTGAAACCCTCTACCGCCTCGACAAGGGCCGGTATCACCTTTCCAGCGGCATTATGACCGGACACTACCTGACCAGCGCTATGGAGGCCACCCTACACCTACAGAGCCCCGCCCCGCTAGATGCCTAGACCCGGCTTTACCTCAAGGGAGATAAGGCCCAGTCCATTAAATTGGGCACCTTAAGAAAGGCGTCTTCGTAAAGGCCGGGTAAAGATCAGGCCGGAAGTCGGGGATCACGCTAACAACTTGTCATAGTGCTGAGAAAAGACCACACCACCCTGGCCGATTGGGCCAGCGATAACAGTCTCCTCATCACGTTTGGGGCACCAGTGGCTCTGTCATGGGCAATGGATCGACAGATATGCTAGACGTCAACCTAGGGTGTAAACTCGCCAACCGCTACGAACTCATCGAACCGCTGGGACAGGGCTCGATGGGAAAGGTGTACTTGGCCGAAGATTTACTGCTAGGCAGCGTCAAGGTAGCCATCAAGTTTTTGTCCCAGACACTGATGAACGATCGGATGCGCGATCGGTTCATGCAGGAAGCCATGACCTGTGCCCAACTAGGGCAGAAAAGTATTCACGTGGTGCGCGTTACTGACTACGGGGTCAACGATGAGGGCGTGCCATTTTATGTAATGGAATACCTCAAGGGGCAAAGCCTCAGCCATCTCATTAATCTGCAGCCGTTGCCAATTCCGCGTTTTTTGGGATTAGTGCGGCAACTGTGTCTGGGTCTGCACGCCGCCCACGAGGGAATTTTCCTCAAAACCCAGGTTGAGCCCATTCCCATCATCCATCGCGACATCAAACCCAGCAATATCATGATTGTCCAGGATCCAACTCTGGGTGAGTTGGTCAAGATTTTAGATTTTGGCATTGCCAAGCTGATCCAAATTGACAGCGACCAGACCAACTGCTTCATGGGTACCCTGGCCTATGCCTCCCCAGAGCAAATGGATGGGCGGGAACTCGATGGCCGCTCAGATATTTACAGCCTGGGCATCATGATGTTCCAAATGCTAACCGGCCACTTACCTTTGCGAGCCAGCAGCCATACCTTCGGCGGCTGGTATCAGGTTCACCAAACTGAAGCCCCCAAGCGCATCAGCGACGTGGCGGGCCAACTCAAAGTGCCTAAGCTGCTAGAGGATTTGATCCTGGCCTGCATGGCTAAGCGCCCAGAGAACCGGCCCCAGACGGTACGGGACATTCTCCAACAGTTAGAGCCCCTGGAAAGCCGCTATGTCAATGGTTTTCGCATCAGTCAGCGGATCGGGACTACCCTCAATCGAGTGCCTGTTACTCGCCAACCCGCCCCTGGGGAAGTGGTTGCCCAAGACCAGGTTTGCCGCCTGGCCACCTGGCCGCAAAACAAGCCCGTCGCTGAGATTGTCTTTTCGCATCCACTGCCCACCAGTCAGGGGCACTTGGCTACCCTATGGGCCATGATGCCTGAAGCAGAAATCAATCGCCGCCTGATTAGCACCCGCTACAACACCTTCATCTGCACCATGACGCCCCATCCCATGATGCTGTGGCTAACGGTGCTTTACAGCAGCCACCACGGGGCGCGATGGTTGCCTTGCTACCTCGATTTGAAGACCGACCTCGGCCAGGACATGGCCGGGCTGCTAGGGAAAACTGGCACTTACAAGCTGCTGCTGTTCGCCCTGGAAAACCCCCGCCGCTGTGCCCATGTGCTGACCTGCACCATTGCCCCGCCTCAGCACAGCATGCTACAAGAATGGGCCATTACTGCCCGCACCCGCCCCAGCCTCGGTGCTGTGAGCACCAGCCGTGAGCTACTACGTAACGAGCTTAAAAACACCCTAAAGGCCAAGGTGCTGCAAAAACTCGAGTCTATCTACGTGGATACGGGCTCTAATCTATCCGACTAGGGAGTTTTTGGGTAGGTAGCCCTTCTGCGGCCAAGGCACTGTCCCAGTACTCCGAGGCGGCAATAACCCATCTGTCTATTCATGCGGCAACCTTGGGAAACCGTGGATTCCTGTTCTGCCTTTTGCTTTCTCACTTCTGCCTTTCGGTACTACTGGGAGCGATCAGCGGGTGGAAAGAAGAGTACGGGATGCCAGCTCTGTCGCAGAATGTCGCGAGTTAGGCTGGGTGCCGACCACTTCATAATGCCCCCGATGCCCCGGGAGCAAGTCGCGATAGCGCTAATGTCGTGCACCTCGGCCACAGCCATAATTTCCTTGATAGGGTCGCCCTCACAGACGGTGGTGTTGACGACTAAGCCCAATTCGGCTAAATCAGTCTGCACCCGGCTTAACTCGTCCTGGGCCTGCTGGAGTGGATTATCCCCTTGGAGTTCGCGGCGAATATTTTCATCAATCACCCACAGCAAACGAACCCGCTCCAGAACCGAATGGGGGTTGCTCTGTACCTGGCGCTTGATGGTCTCAACTAGGGTTCTGCCGCCTTGGGTACCATCGTAGGGTAGTAGTAAATAGCGAAATAGATTGGCACAGCGCAGTTCCAGTTCTGCGGTGGTGTAAGTAGACATAAGCTGAGGTCGCAAAATAGTTAGCGGCACCGGAGTTTTTTCTGACAGCTTCATGGCCGTGCTGCCAAACAGCTTTTCTTCTAGCATGGTGCGGGTGGGGCTACCCAGAAAAATGACCTCAGACTGGTATTGCTTGGCCAACTTGAGAATGTTATCGCTGGCGTTGCCCATTAGCACTTCTACAGCCACCTTAACGGTGTCTGGCACCTCGCGGAGTAGATCACTGAGGCGCTGCTTTGGCTTAGCCAACAACTCTGGATCCTGCCTGGGAATTTCGCGTTCTACCTGAAGACCAACATTGTGGAAGAAGGTGAGGGCGCTAAATCCTCCCGCCACCAAACTCGGCACAAATTGTGCCATACGATACATGCCGTCGTTGAAATCTGTACAGATGAGAGCCCGTTGAAACATAATTGCCTCAGCTGAGTATCGCCCTATCCATACCATAGCGTTTGGCTGGGCAGTTTCAACGCGCAGTCTATCACTAAAAGCCTTGATAATCAGCGCTAGGAAGCGAGTGTAGCGAGTAGCTGCCTAAAGCACATAACCAATCATCAGCCACAAAGTCAATACTGAAGGGTGAGGATCAGTTAACCTCAAACCAGTTTCAATGCCCTAGTCTCGAAGCTGACGCCCCAGCAGCCCTGGCCTGATTCATGGGAATCCGGCAAGAGAGGGAGGTCGCCGTCTTCAGGACCAACCTTCAAACCGAGGGGTTTAGATTTGGGGGTTAGGCCCAATCCCCCACTCGTGCTTAAGGAAGTGTTTGTACATGGTTTCGCGCATCATCATTTGCTCGTAGAGCTTGACCAGAAACTGCTGGGCTTGCTCACGGCTCATCTTATTAACCTGAGTCTCAAAAGACCTGAGGTTAAACTGCTGCTCTAGAGAGAGTTGCATGGGCTCATTCATAACCTTTACTCCTGAGAGAGAACAACTGGCTACAAAACCCTGATTACCGAGTCGGAAAACAGGATCAGTAGCCGTTAGCTTTACCCCAAACAGCGCCAGCCTTGAGAGAGACTAGAGCCGGGTATGGAGTAAAAACACTGACGGAATGGATCACTGCGCAATGTTTTACAAATTATAACAATCGTTTGACAAAGATCCAGTCGTTGCCAGTTAAAGGGACTATAGCAGGTGAATTCGGAAACGTCATCTGGCAACCAGCAATCTACATTTTTTAGCAAGGACAATTAAGTTAGAATGCTCAGCACGAACCCTTCCAGGCGGTGGAGTTGAGCGTTAGGTTAGGTAGTGATGACCTGGCCTGGGCTAGCCTTGACGCTGAGTTAGGCGAGCTCGGCGCCTCAGGGGTGAGGGTCAAATAGGCAGTGGGGGGCAGGTAATACCCCGGGCGCATAGTGGGGGGGAGGACTGCTCAGCCGGGCTGACCGGATGACCACAACCGCCACAGAGTACGTAGGGAATAGGTTGAAGGGTATGATCCACCGCCACGCGATCATCAAACACAAAGCATTCTCCCCGCCATAGGCTATTTGTTGGGGGAATTTTGTTGAGATAGTTGAGAATGCCGCCCTTGAGGTGGTAAACCTGCTCAAACCCTTGGTTTAGCATGTAAGCCGTCGCTTTTTCGCAACGAATGCCACCGGTGCAAAACATAGCGATTTTTTTATGCCGCTCAGGGTCGAGATTGACCTTAACGTAGGCAGGTAGGTCGCAAAAGGCCCGCGTATTGGGGCTGATAGCGCCCTCAAACGTGCCCATTTCGACCTCAAAGGCGTTACGAGTATCGATTAAAAGCAGATCAGGATCCGTAATCAGCTGGTTCCAATCCTGGGGATCGACATAGGTGCCTACCTGATGAGTAGGATCCACATCGGGCCTACCCAAGGCCACAATCTCATCCTTCAGCTTGACCTTAAGACGTTCAAAGGGGGCTCTGGTGGTCGTAAAGTCTTGATGCTCAAAGGAGCCGATGGCGGCATGCCCGCTCAGCCAGGCCAAGAGCTGATCGATGCTCTGCCTATCGCCCGCCACGGTAGCGTTGATCCCTTCTGGGGCCAGCAAAATGGTGCCGCACAACTCCCACTGTTGACAGTGGGCCAATACGTCTAGTTGCAGGCGATCTAAATCAGCCAGCGGCACAAATTTATAAAAGGTAGCAATCGTCCAAACCATAGTGCCGACTATAGCAAATTGCTAAAGGCGACGGCGTTGAAAAACATCTACCGCCGCCCGGTGGAGCAGAGAATGGCGAAAGATTAAGTCTTCCATCGAGTTGCCATAGCCTCCACCAATCACGCAGGCCACCGGATGGCCAGCCTGTACACAGGTGTCTAGCACCCAGCGATCGCGCTCGTAGAGGCCCGTGTTGGTCATCGCCAGTTTGCCCAAGCGATCGTCCCGGTGGGGGTCTACCCCAGCATCGTAAAGCACTAGATCGGGGCGAACCTGAGCCAGTACATCCGGCAGGTGGCGGGCCAGACAGCGCAGGTAGGCTTCATCGGTTAGGCCCGTGGGCAGGGGAATGTCTAAATCGCTCCTCTGCTTGCGGGCTGGGAAATTTTCGGCGCAGTGCATTGAGAAGGTAAAGACGCTGGGATCATCGCGAAAAATCCAGGCGGTACCATCCCCCTGGTGGACATCTAAATCGAGAATCAGCACCCGCCGTGCCCGCTGCTGAGATTGCAGAACGCGGGTGGCGATCGCCAGGTCATTAAAAATACAAAATCCCGACCCATAGCTCGGAAATGCATGGTGGGTGCCGCCTGCAGTATTACAGGCCAGCCCATACTCCAGGGCCAGCTTGGCCGTTAGAATGGTGCCCCCCACCGCTGTGCAGGTGCGTTTAACTAGAGCCGGGCTCCAGGGCAGACCGATACGCCGCTGAACCTTGGCATCCAGGCGACCCTGCCGGTAGGCCATAACGTAGGCCGCATCGTGCACAAGTTCTAACCAACCGGTTGGGGGTTCCCCTGGCTGATAGATTTGGTCTGGGGTAATAACACCGTCCTTGAGCAGGCGATCGCGCAGCAAGGCAAACTTAGGCATAGGAAACCGATGCCCGGTTGGCAACGGCGCAACATAGTCTGCATGAAAAATAACCGGAAGATGACTCAAGACCTTAACAGCGGTGACCCTACTGCAATGACTTTACAGCCAGGACGGCGTTACAGCCAGGAAGACAACGAGTGTCGCTGCCGGAGGTCGAGGGTGTGGGCAATACTGGCTTCTGACCAATCCAGCGGATGCACCTCTTCTTTAGGCACGATGGCGGCCTGGCTAGATTCCAGAGGCGGCGAATTGGTTTGAGGTAGCCTAATCTGTGACAACGGCGACTGAGTGGCTTGCGGCGGGCGGTGTTGAGCTTGCCCCAGTCCTGCGGGGGGGCGGGTGGCTGGCCGGTGGCTGGGCATCCCGTTGGGGGGATTTGAGAGCCTAACTTGGCCGCTGAGACCTGGCTTTGAGATGCGCTCACGCGG
>JAAUUR010000192.1 GCA_012031045.1 Leptolyngbyaceae cyanobacterium SM2_5_2 | reverse complement strand
GGGCCTTTGGGGCAGGAAGTTCCGTAGTTCAACGGGCCAAATGGGCCAGAAACAGTGCGCACTAACCCGAATTTTCCGCCCTCGGTGAATAATTTTGCCTACCACGTGTCCCTAGAAACACCTGGGGATGGCTTTAACAACCGTCGCAGCCACAGCGGCTATACCCAGGCGCAGTACGATTCTCTGGCCTGGCTGCTGGCCCAAACCACCATTCCCGACAGCCGCATCACCACTCACCAGGCAGTAGATCGCTCTGGCACCCGGATGGATCCGCGCAGTTTTGATATCCAGAGATTTTCTCACTGCTGCGTCGTTATCCAAGCCGGGCGGGGTTGGGTTGATAGCAATACGGTTAACCCGTTTTTGGGTTAAGGCCAACGGAGAGCGCTCTAGCGGTTTCAGTTGCTCCTCCTCTCTTCCCCATCTATTCACCCACCCCCCCAACTCCTCCCCCACCAACTCAACCGCTGTCTCTTTGCCCCCGCACTGGCATCCCCAATCCTCAGCGGCGGTAATGTCGAAGGGCATTTCAGCTTTGACGGTGGTTATAGCCCGGCGCAGGCGTGTTACGTTAAAAACCATGCCTGGATGTGCGGTTGGCGGTGAGATTGGTGAGGGCTGTCAAACCTCCTCTGGGTTGATGCCAAGTTCTCGCAGTTTTTCGGCCAGGCGCTCGGCCCGCTGACGCTCGGTTTCGGCTCGCTGGCGCTCGGTTTCGGCTCGCTGGCGCTCGGCGGCCTGGCCCTCCGCCCCGGTGGGAATGATCTGTCCTGCCTGGGTACACCAGCGCAACCACAGTCGGGGTATCTCTTCCTCGAATGGCCCTTGCCAGAGGGTGAGTCCTACCCCAATGCCGTCTAACCAAACGGATTCGCCAGGGTGGGTAATCCCTTGGGGTGGGGTCAGTTCAGCATAGCCCGTGGGGGCAATAGTCCACACTCGCAATAGAGCACCGCCCATAGCTTGTTCTGACTGGATTTGCCGTAGCGGGTCAAACACGACGTAGTACGGCACCCCAATTTGGGCATAGATGTCTTTTTTGCTGAGAGTTTTCCCTTTCCGGCGCGACTTTTGGCTGAGGGCTAGTTCGTCGCCTTCCTGGTTAGACACAATTTCCACACATACATCAGGCACCTTGCCAAATTGCCAGACAAAGTAAGTGCGGTTGTCGCGCTGGGAAAGGTCTTCAGCCCGTTTCACCCCTAAACTTAGCAAAACGTCGGGAACGATGGGGTCGCCCTTCAGTTTATAGAACACGCCAACATCTGCCTCGGCAATGAAGGGTAATGGGATCGGCTTAGCTCCGTAGAGTGGGTCGATCAGCAGCCGCTGCTGCTGGGCAGATTGGAAATTGTCCACAGGCGTATCATCTTCAATGACAAGATGACTGGTATCAATGGCCGTTACGATCCCTTCGGGATACTCGTCTGAGTCCTCAAAGGTGTGAGCGCCTGGGGTGATCAGTCGTTGAGTCATAGGTTGAGTCATAGACCGTCCGCAGCTAGGGAATGGGTCTGGCTTTAGTATAGTTCAGAGGAAATCATCTACCCTCAAGGGAGAGTCCCGTCGATGCTGCGTGATCAGGAGCGCTCTATGCCCTTTGTTGATGACTTAGCCCCCGGTAAAGCGTCCAAATATCGCTTGAAAGAGCGGATATCCCTGGAGGAACGATTGGCCGCTGGGAAAGCGTTGCGCCAAATGGTCAAGCGCTCTGCCCAGGGTAGCTACTTTGCCGCTGAAAATCGCGATGACCCGGTGGCCATTTTAGAGGCGCAAAGCGCTACCCGCGTACCGGAACTGATGCCCCTGCGTTACGCCCGCATGTTAGCCTCACCCTTTGCCTTTTTGCGCGGCTCAGCGGCGGTAATGATACGCGACATAGCTCCAGCCCCAACAACGGGCATAACCGTGCAAGCCTGCGGCGACATGCATGTGTCTAACTTTGGGGTTTATGCCTCAGCGGAGCGCACCCTGGTATTTGGCATTAACGACTTTGACGAAACCTACCCTGGCCCCTGGGAGTGGGATTTGAAGCGCTTAACCGCCAGTGCGGTGGTGGCGGGGCGCTACCTGGGGGGAGATCGAGATGTATGCCAGGAGGCCGTACGGGCTACGGTGCAGGCTTACCAGGAGCACCTGCAAACCTACGCCGGAATGAGCTATCTGGATCTCTGGTACGACACCATTACCGATGCGGAAATGCTGGCCAAACTGCCCAAGGATTTTTACCAAAAGGCCAGTCGGTTATTGGCTAAGGCCCGTGAACGCAATAATCTCCAAGCCCTAGCCAGCCTCACGGATTTGATTAACGACCAGCATCGTCTGATAGAATCGCCGCCACGGGTGGTGCGGGCCGACACCCTTGGCGATGAGGCCCGCATTCATCAGGCCATAAACCAGTTGTTGAAGGGCTACTTCGCCAGCCTGAGTGGCGATCGCCGTTTTCTGCTTTCCCGCTACCGGATTGTGGATGTGGCTCGGCAGGTGGTGGGGGTGGGCAGCGTGGGCACCCGTTGCTGGTTAGCCTACCTGGAAGGTAAGGATGTGAACGATCCCCTGTTTTTGCAGATTAAGCAGGCCCAACCCTCGGTGCTAACCCCCTACTCTGAAGCTATTTGTGGCTATCGGCTGCCGGACAATCACCAGGGCCACCGGGTAGTGATTGGTCAGCGACTCATCCAGAGCTCGCCCGATATTTTTCTGGGCTGGGGCGAGCTAGATGGCCACCACTACTATGTCCGCCAACTCCGAGATATGAAAGATAGCCTTAAACTAGAACCCGACAAGTTGAGCGCCGCCGCCCTGCCAGACTATTGCAGCCTTTGCGGCTGGGCCTTGGCCCTGGCCCATGCTAAATCAGGGGATGCGGCCATGCTGGCAGGCTATCTAGGCACCAGTGAAGCCCTTAGCGATGCCCTGGTTACCTTTGCCGAAGCCTATGCTGACCAAACCGAGCAAGATTACGAAACCCTTAGCCTGGCCGCCAAGCAGGGGCGCATTCAAGTAGCTGATGACCTAGACCCGTAACCCTCCCGGGGTAGGGATAGCCCTACTAAGGATAAGCCCAACTCTTTTGTGATAGCCCCTCAACCGTGATGCCTAAACTCTGGTTTCAACACTGTTTACAATGGTTCTCTCTTCAGGGGGGTGCTTCGGGTCGTCCCCAGGGTAACTGGGCTGGCCCCCATCGTCGCCGTCAACGCCGCTGGGGTCGGTTGAAAATTGCTGGCATTGCCCTGTTGCTCTGGCTGGGCTGGGCAACTGCTACCGTCTACGCCCAGCCGACCCCGGCTCCCGATAGCGTGCCCCCACCCGCTGTTGACCAGGCCCCGCCCCTGCGCGTTGCCACCCGGCTTGTGCGCCCGGATGCCTTTGAGGAAAATGGCCAAGTGTTGGGATTTAGTGCCGACATGGCCAGAGCCATAGCGGCTCAACTGCAACCAAATCAACCTGCGCCAGCGATTGATATCCAAACCTACGCCGGGGTGTCTGAAATTTTAACGGCTATCCAAACTGGCCAGGCAGACTTAGGGGTGGGGCGATCGCCATCACCAGCCAGCGCGAACAAGCCTTTGACTTTTCCCACCCCATTCTTTCGGCGGGGCTACAGGTGATGGCGCCGGCTCCCACAGCGCAAAGTCGTTACCCAATGCGAGAAATTTTGAGCCGTATCCTTAGCCCTGAACTGGTCAGGCTGTCGGCCATGGTCGGCTTACTAATGCTGATTCCAGCCCATGTGCTGTGGTATTTTGAGCGCAACAACAAAGAGAGCATGATTGAAAATGCGTCCTACTTTCCGGGCATTTTTCAGGCTCTTTGGTGGACGGTGCTGGCCCTAGTTGGGCAAGCCGACGATATGCCCCAGGGCCCGGTAGGCAAGTTAGTGGCTCTATTTTGGGTGTTTGTCGGCATTATTTACCTAACCTATTTCACCGCCGGGTTAACCGCAGAACTAACCGTTCAAGAAATTCAAGGCCACATTCAGACGCTCACTGACCTGCAAAACCGCTCGGTTGCGTTGGTTGCCGATGAGGGGGCTCTGGAGTACTTGGAGGTTCAAAATATTCGGCAGGTTACCCAGTTCTCCCAGCCGGAAGCGGCCTACGCAGCCCTGGCGGCTGGCGAGGTGGAGGCGCTGGTTGCCCCGCGCCCGCTGCTGCTTTACTTTGCTCTGCATGAGCCCGATGTAGACTACCAGTTGGTCGGCACCCCCTTCCTTGACCAGTTCTATGCCTTTGCCATGCCAGAGGATAGCCCCTATCGCGACCCAATTAATCAGGCTATTCTGACGCTGCGGGAAAATGGCACCTACACCGAGATTTATCGCAAGTGGTTTGGGGCCGATCCATAGGATGATGAAGGGGCAAGGTGTAGGCACCGTTGCCGCTACACCAGGTTCTATCGTTGCCAGCCACAGCCATGAGCGTTATCTACGATCTGGAACACATCACCACCTATCGCTACGCTAAGCCCGTTACCTTTGGCCCGCACAGAGCCATTTTTCTACCCAGGGGTAGCTATGGCGGGCGACTGCTGAGCTACTCTTTGGATACCAATTTGGCCTCAGAGGTGCGCTGGATGATGGACACTCTATCCAATAACGTGGCGCTGATTGACTTTCAAGAACCTGGCCAGGAGCTCGTCGTTACCTACCGGGTTAGAGGCCAGCACTACGGCTTTTCGGCCATTACAGAGTTCCCTCTCGACCCGCGTGCCGAGGAGTTGCCGGTGCAGTACACCCCCGATGAGTGGAGTGACCTGGCGGTATTCATGCGACCTCACGCCGAGGATCCTGACGGTCGCCTGGCGGCCTGGGCCAAAGCCTTTGTGGCCGGAGACCAGGACGACACCATTGACGTGCTGAAGCGGATCATGGAAACCATCCACACCACCCTGAAATATCAGGCACGGGAGGCGGATGGCACCCAAGCCCCCGCCGAAACCCTCCGCACCGGCACGGGCACCTGCCGAGACTACGCCTGGTTGATGATTGAGGCGCTGCGGCGGCTAGGGTTAGCCTGTCGCTTTGTCAGCGGCTACCTCTACGATGCCGCCCTGGATGGCGGAGAAGTCGGCATGACGGGGTCTGGTGCTACCCATGCCTGGGTGCAGGTCTACTTACCAGGGGCCGGATGGCGCAACTACGACCCCACCAACCGCATCACCGAGGGGTTCGATTTGGTACCAGTAGCCATCTCTCGCCACCCTGGCCAGGTCATTCCCCTCTCTGGCTCATGGATGGGAGATGCAGCCGACTATCTAGGCATGGATGTGCAGGTCTCCATTCGGAAACTAGCAACCCTAGCTGATTTTAATCAGGGGCCGTCATCCTAGGATGTGAAGAGAATCCCTGAAAGGGGCCGCCACGGGCGTTGATGTACCGAATCTCCCCATTGTTTTTTGTTCTGCACTACATCACTTCGCAAAGATAAAGGTAGGCGCCACATCCACCGGGCGGTAGCCTGCGGCAATGCATTCCTCCATGGACTCTGAGGTAGTAAGTTCTGCCCCGCCGTAATACCAATCACGCAGCTGGAGTAGCGCACCGGCAGGATGCTGCGCTGGCAGTTATTCAGCACGTCCGCCGAACTGGCCACCTCTAGCTGGTTATGGATGTCGATCACACAGGTGGCCACCTGCTCGGGGCGGCGATCGCTGGCACAGGCCACCAGGGCCTGGTCGGGGCAATGTCGGGAATCTGGGTGACATCGACCACGCAGCTAGCCAGACTATCGGGGTGAAGGGCTCTACTACAGGCGGTGGAGGCGGCGTCTGCACTGATGCCGGTGTTGATTAGACCGTCTGTGCAGCGGGCAAATTCATTTGCCTCAGCCGATAAGGGGGCCAGTAGCAGCATGGGAGCCGTGAACAGCCCCACCGCCGCAAACTGTAATATTGGGCACTGGCTACGGAACCTGGAAAGAGGAAAATAAACCATGACAGAACATTAAGGGTTATATCGCTTGATTAACGAATGTTATCGACGGTTACCTGGTATTGATCAATAAACTACAGGAGATTAATCCATCAGACATCAGTTTTGCCTAAGCTCGACTAAATGTTCTCTGCCTGTAGCCTTTAAAAGTCCTACAGTGAAGAGTAGCAGGAAAACTCAATTGCGTGACCCAGAGGTTAATTCAGTATGCTCCTGAGTGACATAACCCATCCGAACCAGTTGCATGGTCTATCAATCCGACAGCTAGAAGACGTTGCCCGGCAGATTCGCGAAAAGCATCTTGAGACAGTTGCTACCAGCGGTGGGCATTTAGGGCCTGGGCTCGGGGTCGTAGAACTAACCCTGGCGCTATATCAAACCTTGGACCTAGACCGCGACAAAGTGACCTGGGATGTGGGCCATCAGGCCTATCCCCATAAGCTGATTACAGGCCGCTACCACGACTTCCACACCCTGCGCCAAAAGGATGGAGTAGCGGGCTATCTGAAGCGGAGCGAAAGTAAGTTTGACCACTTTGGGGCGGGTCATGCTTCGACCAGTATTTCTGCCGCCCTGGGCATGGCCCTGGCCCGCGACATGGCTGGGGATGACTACAAAGTAGCGGCCATCATCGGCGACGGTGCCCTGACCGGGGGCATGGCCCTGGAGGCCATTAACCACGCCGGGCATTTGCCCAATACCAACCTGCTGGTGGTGCTCAACGACAATGAAATGTCGATTTCTCCGAACGTCGGGGCGATTCCGCGCTACCTCAACAAAATGCGCCTCAGCCCTCCAGTGCAGTTTCTCACCGACAACCTGGAAGAGCAATTCAAGCATCTGCCCTTTGTGGGCACCTCCCTCTCCCCTGAACTCGACCGGGTGAAGGAAGGGATGAAGCGGCTGGCGGTGCCCAAGGTTGGGGCTGTGTTTGAAGAACTGGGCTTTACCTACATGGGGCCGGTGGATGGTCACAATCTGCCGGAGCTGATTGCCACATTTAAAGAGGCCCATAACCACACCGGGCCGGTGCTGGTGCATGTGGCCACCACCAAGGGTAAGGGCTATGCCATTGCCGAAAAAGATCAGGTAGGCTACCACGCCCAGTCGCCCTTTAACCTGTCCACAGGTAAGAGCGTTCCCTCTACCAAGCCTAAACCGCCGGGCTACTCCAAGGTGTTTGTCGAAAACCCTGATTAAGCTGGCGGAAGAAAACCCCAAAATCATTGGCATTACGGCGGCCATGGCCACGGGAACGGGGCTGGATAAGCTGCAAGAAAAACTGCCCAAGCAGTATATCGATGTGGGCATTGCCGAGCAACACGCCGTTACCCTGGCGGCGGGTCTGGCCTGCGAAGGCATGCGCCCGGTGGCCGCCATCTACTCCACCTTTTTGCAGCGCGGGTTTGACCAGATCGTTCACGATGTCTGCATCCAAAAGCTGCCGGTGTTCTTCTGCCTAGATCGAGCCGGTATTGTTGGGGCCGATGGGCCAACCCACCAGGGCATGTACGACATCGCCTACCTGCGCTGTATTCCCAATATGGTGCTGATGGCGCCCAAGGATGAGGCCGAACTCCAGCGCATGGTGGTGACCGGGGTGAACTACACCGACGGGGCGATCGCAATGCGCTATCCCCGAGGCAGTGGCTACGGCGTTCCGCTCATGGAAGAAGGCTGGGAACCCGTGCCCATTGGCAAGGGTGAACTGCTGCGCCAGGGGGATGATGTGCTACTGGTGGGCTACGGCTCGATGGTGTACCCTGCCATGCAAACCGCCGAAATCCTCAGCGAACACGGTATTGAAGCCACCGTCATTAATGCCCGCTTTGTTAAGCCGCTGGATACAGAGCTGATTTTGCCCCTGGCTAAGTCCATTGGCAAGGTGGTAACCCTGGAGGAAGGCTGTCTGATGGGTGGGTTTGGTTCAGCAGTGGCCGAGGCCATTCTAGATGCCCAAATTCCCGCCTCGGTGCTGCGCCTGGGCGTACCCGATGTGCTGGTAGACCACGCCAGCCCGGATCAATCTAAGGCGGCCCTAGAGCTAACCCCATCCCAAATGGCCGAGCGGATTATGAGTACCTATCCGGTGGAGAAGCCGGCGTTGGTTCGGTAGTTAGGGCGCGGGGGGAGCTAGGGAGATCAAGCCGCTCCATTGCTGCCCCCCTGTAAGACTGGATCATGACTCAGCCAGTTGGAGCAATCCTTGCTCCAACTGCTGAGTCATTTATTTGGAGTTGTATTTTGGAGTTGGCCATCACGGGCTATATACAGGCAATCCGTCGTGCAGCGAGTCTTTATAGTCGTCTCCCCGCTGGCATGCTCCGACGGGATTCAGCCGGTGTAGCTAAACACCTGACGCTCGTTGGCCAATTGAGAGCAATCCCCCAGTTCATGGGAGGGCACCCAAGCGCTGATTCCCCCACCCCGGCACCGATTGATAGGTCGCCTCATAGGGGTCGGCGGCGGCTTGGCTTTTCAACTGGCCTTCCAACTGCCCAATTTCTTGGTCCAGTGTCCGCCAGATGCTCTGGTGCGCCTTCGCCACTACCGCAAAGGTCTCGCTCCCAGAGGTGTTAATTAATTCCGCGACAAACGTGTGGCTCATCTGACGACGGTCGCCCGCCGCCATCGTCCAACGCTTCACGTCAACGTGTTTCACGCGCGCCGTTATCGAATACGTATGTTGATGCACGTCAATGCCTACATCCACTGTCTCGCCGACATAGGATGGTTTTACTGGTGCGGTTGTCGTCATGTCAAAATGCTTCGCTTGGGGGTTAGTACTTCAAGCTTACGGGTGACGGACTTCGCCGCACTTACTTTTTCAGCATAGGGACACCCTACGGCGGCTATGTTCGCTGGATAATGCTGGGATCTTCTGTTCCGGAAATCTCCTAACGGCACCTGGCCCTAGGTTGGGCTAGGGGGGGCAGATTCTGCATCGGGCCCTATCTGAGTCGGGAGCGTTGGAACCGAGGGCGTGGCTGTGAGTAACGATTCCCGGTGCTTTTGCTGCTCTCCATGGGTGGCCAGGGGCAGCAGAATTCGGCTGTGGGTGCGACCATCATCCAGGGTAATGTGGTCAGGGGCGATCGCGGTAATTGCCGCATTGTCGATAATCTTAATCCCATGGTTCCGTAACAGAGCTGCCGTTAGCTCCTGAGCATTCCTCACTCCGCTTACCCCCAGATGCCCCACATAGGGTTCAGGAGTCACCAGGGTCAACGTTGCCTGATCCCGCAATCCTTTCCGCCGCAGAATCCAATCCGCCATCAAGACAAATTCGTAGGCTGGACCAAAGCATCCCGCTCCCGGTGCCGCTCCCACCACAAGATGACCCGGTTTTTCCAGAAACTGGAGCCATGCGTCCCGTGCTTCCAACGCATGGGGTGCGGCACAAATAGAGTGGGTGTATCCCCCGTGGGGTCCTAATCCGGGCACCTGCTCAAAGGCAAATCCTGGACCTGTAGCAATTACTGCATAATCCATATTCAACAGTCTGTCCATTATCAACTGTAATGCGTTTA
>JAAUUR010000191.1 GCA_012031045.1 Leptolyngbyaceae cyanobacterium SM2_5_2 | reverse complement strand
TAACGGCATTGCAAGCAAAGTTGATGGCATCGGCTTCATCAATGGCAATCCGCTTCTCGGCGGTACCGCAACTCAATCAATCGGTTGGAATAGGCATCAAAGGCGGGGGGATAGTAGAGCAGGTAGCCATTGGTCAGGGGACAAAAACAGGTGTCCAGATGGTAAAACCGCTCATCCATCAGGTGCAGCGATAGCACTTCGATGTTCAACCACTGGGCTACCAGGGCATGGGAATCCAGTTCTGTGCGGAACCCATAGCCCGCCCACAACCAACGACCCTCACGGTCAAGCAGGGCATCCCCGGCCCCTTCAAAAGGTAGGCCGGAGGGCAGCGTGTGGACAATGTGCCCCTGGGCCTCAAACCACTCCTGGAAAAAGGGCTCTTCTCCCTGGCGTTCGGGATGTAGGAAGCGGCTGAGCACCACCTGATTGCCCAGAATCAGCCCCGCATTGGCGGTAAACACCATATCAGGCCAGCCCGTCTGGGGCTTAATCAGATCTACACTGGCCCGGTCGGCAATAATTTGGTAAAGATTCTGCCACTGCTCCTGGGCACGCTCCAAAGACGAGCGATGAATGTTGCCCTCCATCCAGGGATTAATTACGTAATCCACCTCGTAGTAGTGGGGAGAGCACATTAGAAAACGAATGGAGGAAGTCATAGGGAAACCGCTGAGTTGAGTCAAGAACGAGGAGACTAGGGGCCACAAACAAATCTGGGCAAATTTTGCCAAACCAGTAAAACAAACAAGTAAAATTTGCTCCCAGGCCAAAAGCCTAGCAAGCCAGCATACTATTTTAGCCCTAGCCTTGCTTGGTTAATTGAATCGCTTAAGGTTTATCCAGCTTCCTAGACGCAATCTATGGTCGCCATTGGCCGCAGAAAACTAATCAAAAGGCTGCCCCGACAAGAAACGAGCCGCCGTTATTCGGTCATCGACGACGGAAGCACTTGTTATCATTCCGTGATGAGGCGAGTAGTGGAGTTGTGTCTGACTGTCTGTGGCCTGGGCGCTAGTTGCGGTAGCGGTTTCTAGGGACGACTTGGCAGTACCTTGGGCAGCGTTAGCCTGCCTTTGAACAACGGTAACCGGCAGCAACCCCGCCTGAAACCTGGCGCGATTGGTGAAATCTGAAGCTTCTGCTGGGTTACGCGCAGCGTCAAAGCTGACGGTAATCAAAAACGCCAGTAGCCCCATAACTAGCGCCAGACGCATATCAATAACCTGTAGGGCCAGCTTAGCCCAGCCGGGCCAACCCACCCAACGCTCTGATACCGAACGCTCTGATACCGAACTCAGTTCCCTAGACAAAGAAACAGTCCTCAACCCACTTCAAAGTGAACACTAAAACGCAGCAAAAACAAGGAAGCAGAGGCCCAACTCCAACTTCCTCAATAATTTCACCCTTAAGGTTATACACACAACTCCATTCCGCCTACAAGGTGCTGTGACAGCCCTAGCTGGCAGAAAACCCGCAAAGCCTCATCTAATCAGCAATTTATCGGTCTACTGATTTATTTGAAGGGGTAGAGCCTCTAATAATAGACAAATATCAATGATTCAAAAATGCGAGCGCCGAGGCCGTGGGCCGATTTAAGGAGTTGTGGAATCTTGGAGGAGCGATCGCCCCCATACCGGGATCCGATAAGCCAGCGCAAAGACGATGCTCAACACATAGGCCCACACCGCATTGGTATTAAGAAAAGGCGGTAAAAACAGCGGCAGCAGCAGCAAAAACTGGCCTAGCCGGTTCACCCTTGGATAAAGGTATAAAAACAGCGGGATATGCCAAACCAGACCCATTATCCAGGCTACCGGGTTGTAGAGGTTGATGACATTGAGGAAGGAATAGAACTGAAAATCGACCGGGCACTGGCGCGTTGCGATCAGTAATAAACCCGTCAACACAGCACCGGAGATGAGCGAGCCAATGGTACTGCTACTAAGCAGCGGGTTCATAAAGCCGTTTACAAAGTCGTGGGTTGCGAGCAGGTTGTCTGCATCCACAGACTGCACAATTTTGCCGAGGACAATGCCCTGACCATGTAGCGTCATCGGTAGATTACTAGTGACCTCGCCAAAATAGCTGGGTAGCGTCCGCTTCAAGAAATTGGCATATATTGACCGCCCAAAGAAAGCATAGGGCAGGGCCAGCAGCCCAACAGCCCAAAGCAAGGTATAAGCCACAAACCGCCACTGCCGACGCACCCCATAGAAAATCAGCACGACCAGGGGAAAAATCTTAAATACCCCTGCAAAGGCTAAGCAAAACGAGGCCAACCACGTCCAGCGCCGTTTTTCGCTGAGCCAGTAGGCCAGGGCCGTGAGGTACAGCATTAAGCTATCTACCTGGCCCCGTTCTACCAGAGCCAGCACCGGGAAGCTAACGATCATAAATAACAGCGCTTCGCCTGGAATCGTGAAGTGGCTCCGGCGTACTAAATGAAAGCTAAGCAGCCCCAGGAGGCCAAGCATGGCCAGGGTAAACAACGTCTTGGCGAGAGTATACGGGAACCATCCTAGCGGAGCAAACACTAGGGCCGCCAAGGGCGGATAGCGAAAGCCCGAAAACGGTGCCGTTTCTGAGTTAACCGGGCCATAGAACTCTGGCCGCACTCCCACATAATTTAGGTAAGGGTCAAGCCCCAGGATTACTGATTTACCCGCCAGATAAAAGCTGCGAAGGTCAATTTGGTAGCTTTCTAAAAGTAAATAGATGAGAAATGTAACTGGCAGGAAATACACTAAATAATGTCTGCCAAAGCGCACCACATCTCTGCGCCAAGCCGATAAAGCCATGACAACATGCTGCCATCCTAGATTTAGGCAGACCGCCTACAGTACAGAGGCATCTTAAACCGATTTTGTACTTAACCGGGAAACTTTTAGCAAATGGCCTATTTTGTCCTTTGCTCGCTTCGGCCAAATAAGAAAATTATTGAGCCGCCGTGTCTCTGAATCCATTTAGATTTGCGGATTTGCGGTAACTTGAAGCTAACCGAGCCTGCACATCATCACTCGCAAACTCGATCACTCGGCTAATTACTGTTTCAATGGCTTGTCGCTGGCTACGATGGCGAACGTGCTCAGTATAAAGGGTAACATCATTGCTGGTTTTACCACTGGTGCCCCCTAGCAAGATGGCTGAATGCTGGGCCTGATGAAGGGTAAGAATCAGTTCATCAATGACCGATTGAGGAATTTCCATAGCGTCATACTCCTACCATAAGAGGTCAACCACAGTTATAGTTCCCTGCAATTCTTTTTACTGTCCGTTGGAGAGAACGTAATAAACCTAAATGTATTGACTAAAACAAAATGAAAACGTCAGAAATAAACCGCTTAAATTAGGGCTTTCATAACCCCTTTCAAGGGTAGCAGAGGCGCAACTGTTCCGAGGTATCCACTCACACCATTATTAAGATCCGGCGAGTATATTCATCGTTTCGATATACGACCGCCAACCGCCAAACTCAGAAATCTCTCGCTGCCCTTCGCATAAAATAGGTTCTCCTAGCACGCCCAGAACCGTTTCGCCAGTACTGAGGGTAACTTTGCCAATGCATAGCCCAGGGGGCTCTTGCCGCAAAACTTGAGTTAAACCCTGGGCCGGTAGCTGCCAGACCTCTACCGCAAACCGCCACTCCGCCCTCCCTAACTCGCAGCATGGCCGGGTGCTGGTCATGAATTGACCAGAGACGATAGCTGGGGGTAGTCGTGGTTTCGTAGAGGAACTCAGCTCCCGCAGCCAGCAGGTTTTGGTTCAATACCAGCCCCCGCATGAGCGTGCCGTTAACGGCGAGTTTGAGTAAGTCAGTCATCGGTCATGCCTAACCCTGGTAATGCGGCTACAGCCCTCTGGCTTTCAGCCATCATACTAGGGCCGAGGCTGGGAACAGCGGGTAGCAGGCAGAAAACTGGGCAGGAATCCCGTTTGGGGTCACCTGGTATGGGATAGGTGCCTAAAGCAGGTACTATCTACGGTTAGGTCACCTAGGGCGGTAGGAAAAATGGAATCGAGTTTTTTAACGGCGGTCTTTTTACCCCTAGCACTGTTTGTAGTCATGCTGGGAATGGGGATGGGCCTCAAGGCTGAGGATTTTACGCGGGTTTTGGTTTACCCCAAAGCCGTGATCGTGGGCTTGCTGGCCCAGTTGGTAATGCTGCCAATTTTGGGGTTCATCCTCGCCTGGCTGCTACCATTGAGCCCAGAGTTATCTGTAGGGTTGATGATTTTGGCCGCTTGTCCGGGTGGACCAACCTCTAATCTGCTCACCTACCTGGCCCGTGGTAATGTAGCGCTTTCCATCACGCTGACGGCTTTGAGCAGTTTGATCACGGTATTTACCATTCCCCTAGTGATTAACCTGTCAACTGGGACGTTTATGGGGCAGACAACCACCCTGAAGCTGCCGTTTTTGACCACAATCTTGCAAATTGCGGTGATTACTTTGATCCCCGTCGCCATTGGCATGGCCCTGCACCGCTATTTGCCAAGATTTGCGGCTAGGGCCGAGGGCGGAGTTAAGTGGCTATCGTTTTTTCTGCTGGGGCTCATCATTGCTGGCTTGCTGATTCAGCAGCGAGACAACGTTATGGGTTTCTTTGCCCAAGTTGGACTGGCTACCCTGGCCCTTAACCTGATCGCTATGGCCGTGGGCTATGTTATTGGGCTTAGCACTCGGCTAGAACGTTCTAACGTTACAGCTATTACCCTGGAAGTAGGCCTTCAAAATGGCACGTTGGCGATCGCCATTGCCAGTGCCCCCACATTGCTTAACCAGCCCACGCTGGCCATTCCAGCGGCTATCTATAGTTTGCTGATGTTCGGCACGGGCGCAGTTTTTGCCGCCTGGGCGGCGCGGCAAAAGACAGAGATTTCTCCTTAGCGCTCATTCATAGCGTCCGCTGAAGTCTTGTGTCTTTTTAGAGGCTGATCCTGTAACCCATTACCCGACCCTAGGGCGGGCTTTGGGGCGGGCTTTCCAGGTGCCGCCATAGCGATAGTGTGGATTATTTTGTGAGTGCTGCTGCTGGCAGGTCGGGCATACCAGCACCCAGGTTGGGGTGGCAGTGTACTGAATACGATATCTCACAGTGGCCCGGAGACCGCACAGGTCGCAGGGCTTGGAACAGAGCGACTGCGGAGTATCCACCATGGTGTACCCTGGCCCTCACCGAGAAAGGCTGAGAATCTGACGCCAGGTGTATTCTGGCTCCTGACAGACCGCGATCAGGCTAGATCTCTTCATCGTCTAACCCGGCCTCAAGATCCCCATCATCACTCTCTTCTACGGTGACGGGAGCACCATTGATGGCCAGTTTTTCGCGCACCTGGGCCTCTACCTTGGCGGCAAAGGCGGCGTCTTCAATTAACCGCAGCACCGTGTTGTCTCGCCCCTGGCCAATATTATCGCCCTCGTAGCTGTACCAGGCTCCTTTACGGATAATTACCCCAGTTTGCTCGGCTAAATCTACCAAGCAGCCCATCGTAGAAATGCCCTGGCCAAAAAGAATATCAAACTCGGCAATCCGAAAAGGCGGTGCCACCTTATTCTTGGCTACCTTGACCTTGGCGCGAATGCCGTACTCTTCTGTGCCTTTTTTAAGGGTTTGAATGCGGCGAATATCCAACCGTACAGAGGCATAGAACTTGAGCGCATTACCGCCAGTGGTAGTTTCGGGATTGCCGTAGGAGATGCCGATTTTCTGCCGCAGTTGGTTTAGGAAAATTACCGTACATTGGGACTTGCCAATGCTGCCGGTAATTTTCCGCAGCGCCTGGCTCATCAGACGGGCCTGCAGGCCAACGTGGGCATCGCCCATTTCCCCTTCAATTTCAGCGCGGGGCACCAGAGCCGCTACGGAGTCTATCACCACCACGTCAATGGCGGAGGAGCGCACCAGTTGATCCACAACTTCCAGACCCATTTCCCCAGTGTCGGGCTGGGAGACCAGCAACTCATCGATATTGACGCCCAGCGCCTTGGCGTAGACCGGGTCAAGGGCGTGCTCAGCATCCACAAAAGCGGCTACCCCACCCGCTTTCTGCACCTCCGACAGGGCGTGAAGCGCCACGGTAGTTTTACCAGAGCTCTCTGGGCCATAAATTTCAATAATCCTACCCTTGGGCAACCCTCCACCCAGCGCCAAGTCCAACGTTAGAGCCCCGGTGGGGATGGTTTCAACCTGCATGCGACTAGCCTCGCCCAGCCGCATAATTGAGCCCTTGCCAAAGTTGCGCTCAATCTGATTGAGCACCATAGAAAGCGCCTTTTGCTTTTCGGAAACGTCGTTATTTTTAGATGCCATAGCTGCCTAGGGATAAACGGGTGGCGAAGTCAGTGGGATAAAGCGGATAGGCTTTAGTGAACCCGGCCTAAGTCCAAAAGTGTACGTGTTCTCTTGCAAAAGCTCCAGACCCGGCAGGGAAATGGCAGTTGTATTTGCCTGCCTTAGTATAGTACACTTGAACCCAAGAAGAAAGCCCTAAGCTATCTATTCTGAACCCACCTATCCGGATTTGACTGGGGCAAAAGAGTAGTTGGTAGGGAAATGACTATCCTGGCACTCGATTTTCAGGCATTGTGAGGTAAATACCGATGGCTAGCGGTCGTTTAATTCATGTTTCGGTATTTCCTGGCTGGATTGCTGGGGTCACCTTCCACCGGGGGGTGGGGTATCGCTGCTGGGTGATTAATCCCGATTTGGCGGTACTTAACGATGGTGAAATTTACCCTAGCAGCCAGGAGGCGATCGCCGCAGGTCGGCTCTTTATTCATCATTCTATTGGAGCTGAACCCGACCGGGGTAGCCGCAGCTAGGACAGGAGGGCGGAGGGCGGAAAAGGGAGGCTAAACCGATGACGGCTTTTAGTTTTAGCAAACAGGGAGGCTATTGCGGCCATTCGGCGCTGGCTTACCAAAACTTGAGCTTGCGGCAGGCGTAGAAGCACATTTTGAGTAGTATTAGCCCCTCTTTAACGTGGGCAATGTTAGAACTCCCGTAGGTACGAGGCTGGTAGCGAATCGGCACCTCAACAATTTGCAAATTGAGTTTGGCCGCACCAAACAGCAGGTCAAAATCCCCAAAGGGGTCAAAATCCCCAAAATAAGTGCGTCCGGCGGCAATGCGCAGGTAATCATCGCGCCACAGCACCTTAGTGCCACAGAGGGTATCCTTCAAAGACTGCTCCAGCAGAAAGGAGAACATCAGGGCAAAACACTTGTTGGCTAGGGTGTTGAGCCAGGGCATGGCGGCTTTAGAACGGGGATACATCAGGCGCGAACCGTTGGCAAACTCACCCCAGCCTGAGCGTAGCACCTCAACGAAGTGAGGCAGATCTTCAGGCGGCACCGTGAGATCGGCATCCAGGATTAGCACAATATCCCCTGTGGCCTGCTCAAACCCCAGCCGCACCGCATCGGCTTTGCCCTTGCCACTTTGTTGAAAGGCTTTGAGGCTAAACGGCCCGCGATAGTGGCGCACCAGGGCTTGAATCGTCGCCCAGGTATCGTCTTGAGAATGGCCCTCTACAAAAATGACCTCCGTGGGCGACCCCAACTGCGGTAGGCGCTCCAGGGCCGCCTGGAGATTACCCGCCTCGTTGCGGGCCGGAATAATCACCGAGCAGGACGGTTGGGCTGGGGGCAGAAATAAGCTGGGTTGGGGTCTAGCTACCACAAAATTAGTCAGGCAGAGGTGTTTGATGCCCGGTAGGGGAGCCAGGTAGCGGTTTAGCCAATCGCTCAATAGCGGCACCGGCTTGGGCATTAAGAACCGCCGTCCCCGTTTCAGCGGATGGTAGCCCGTTACCGTCAACAGATTGGCCACATCATCCATGCCCAGCCAGTTTTGGGGCGGTTGGGGGCAGCGTTGGCCAACCCGCTCAGCCAGGCGCAGGGCCGGTTCCCAGAGATAGTTGTGGAAGGTCAGAATCAGCCGGGTGCGGCGGTGGCAGAAGGGCTGCAACCGCTGGAGCACCGCCTGAATATCGCCCAGGTAGCCCAGCACCCCAGACAGCACAATGTAATCAAACTGGCGGTGCTGAGGCTCCATCTGCTCAGGGGCGAGGTGTTCAGCGTCCAGCCCGTAAAAGTGGAGGTGGGGATGGTGCTGGCCAGCCAACGCTACCATTGCCGGGGCAAAGTCAACCCCCACCCCCACCTCAGGCGCAACCGCCTGGAGCAAATGCCCCGTACCGCAGCCAATTTCTAGCACTCGGCTGCCGGGCGGAATGAGAAACCGATGCAGGCGGGCTAAATCCTGATAATAGTATCGGTTCCGCCGTTGCCAGTGGTGAATTTCCGGGGCCAGGCGATCAAAATACGCCTGACTATCTTGCTTGAAATCGTTTTTATAGCTGGCTGGGGCTACGGTGGGTGAAAAAGTCTGCGCCACGGCAATTAACCGATCAAGTTAGAGCTAATGCTAGCTGATTTTGGGGCCTGCTCTGGGTAAATGGGGCCGAAACCCTGGCTCGGCTCTGGCGACTCCTGGTATAACAATGGCTAGTTGTTGTTGTGGTACGGCCTGCCACTATGGTCAGGGATGCTTACTCACCGCCAAAGCTGGCGTTTTTGGTCAAGTTAATTGAGCCTGAGCTAAATCCCGAAGAACTCGCGGCAGAAGCTCAGTATTTGCTGGCAGATCTTCAAGATTTAAGCGGCTTAGGGCAAACGCGCTTTCATGGGGTTGACAAGGCCCAGGGCGAAGGGCCATTTCAAACTAGCGTGCAAGCTGGCGTACAGTTTGAGGCCGCCCCAGATCGCCTGCGGGCCATCCTCAAGCGCCTGTGCCATCGCCTGGACGATCGCCCCCTGGAAACCCTGGTGGTCATTCAGCAGGGGCCGATGCGATTGCAGGTGCAAACCCACGAATCAGATGTGCTAGCTGGCCTGGTGGAAGCCGCGGAAGCCATGCTTGACCCCCAGAGTGTCTATCGGGCCAAGGCCGAAGCCTACTGCCGCACCCACGGCGAGCTGTCTCCATCTGAAGATGCCAACCTGGAACTGCTACGCCTGCGGCTGGGGCTTTCTGAGCAGGAGGCGGAATCGCTCAAGGCAGAAGCGCTTGGCCCCTACAAAACTCTGGCCGAGAAACGCCAGTACTTTCGCGAAGTGCTGATGGAAGAACTCGCCCGCGAGAACCCACTGAGCGAGGCAACCTGGGAGTTACTGGAAGAACTAGCCGATAACCTGAATCTGCCACCAGATGACGCCACGGCCATCTACCAAGAGCGCCTGCACCAAATTCAGGTCGATGCCGAAGCCATTCGTCGGCAGCAGGAAGCCGAGGCCGAGCCAGCCTTTTTTGGCCATCTTGGTCACGAATTCGACCGGGCCGGGGTATCAATAAAGATACTGCCCTTGACCTGGTCGGTCAGTTCAGTTTAAGGAAATCCCAGATTTCCTCGCGAAAGGCCTGTTCTTGGGGGCTCCAGTCAAAATCCACGATGACTGTCCA